>DATERP010000140.1:0-4407 GCA_035271385.1 Thiopseudomonas sp.
GCGCATAGACCCTGTAGAGTGGCGTGATCCGTATTATTGTCTGTATGAGATTGATCTATGTCCAAAGCGCCTCTGGTTCCCCGCCCAGCTTCGACTCTTATCTTGACGCGTGATACTTCCACTGGTTTGGAAGTGTTTATGATGCAGCGCACCCATCAAGCGGTTTTTATGCCGGGTTATTTTGTTTTTCCAGGTGGGGCGGTTGATCCTGCCGATACCAGTGCCAGTATGCTGGCGCGTTGTCAGGGCATTGAGGGGCTTGATCTGAGTTGTGCATTAGCACTTGAACAGGATGGGCTGGCATATGCGGTGGCAGCGATCCGAGAAAGTTTTGAGGAAGTAGGCTTGTTGCTTGCTTATGACGCGCAAGGTGATTATGTGCAGATCGCTGAGCCGGGCGATATCGCTTATTACGCAGGGTTGCGTGAGCGCTTATATACAGGGCAACTCACCTTTGCGGATGTGTTTCAGCAGCGTGGCTTAACGGCTGCTATAGATCAGTTAGCGCTCTTTAGTCGCTGGATAACTCCAGTAGGGTTACCGCGGCGTTACGATACGCGCTTCTTTGTTGCTGCAGCACCTGAGCGACAAATGGCTGTACCTGACGGTCAAGAAGCGATTGATCATATTTGGGTTGACCCGGCTATAGCTCTTGAGCAAGGCCAGCAGGGTGTACTGGCTTTATCTGCGCCGACTATGCGTACGTTAGAAGATATTGCGACCTTTACAACCACCGAGGCGCTGATCAGCTATGCGCGCAAACAAGGTCCCGTGCAACCGATAGGCTAGGTTGGAACATGGCTGCTGGAGCCTATACTTGCCTAGTGTGTGGGTTGTATATGTACAAAGAAAAGTGAGCAGCGACTCACTAGAAATGCTAGCTATCGCTGCTGCTGTCGGTAGGTATTAGCGTTTAATATGTGAAATCTTAGTGCCTTCAATACTCACACCGGCCATCAAGCCTTGCTGGCTAAAAATAAATGCATATGCATCATTTTTCAGTGATGAGGTTGAGATGTTTTTGGCAACACCTGCGTCAACCACCGCAATAGTTGGACCAACACCCAGCTCTAAGCCTTTGGTTTTTTCGATATATTTAACTGCATCATCGGTCATTAAAAATACAGCATAGCCGTAGGTTTGTGCGCCAATCTGTAAGCCCCATGAGCCAGATACCGAGTTATAGTAATCGATGACTTGTGAGCCTTTTAACAGTACCCCTTCACCGTAGCTACCACCAAATACCAATCCAGCTTTGACAATATTAGGGAAAACTAGAATGCCTTTAGCATTTTTGGCTAGGGTATGAGCCACTGGCTCGGTTTTATAGAGTGTTTGCAATGCTTGTCGAGAGTCTCGATCTAAGTCCTCAGCGGTTGCTGCATTAGCCATATTTAAGCTTGCCATTGAGGCTGTTGCCACTAGCACAGCGCAGAATGTTAGAAATGTACTTCTTAATTTATTCATTTTATTATCCTTTTTTTGCTGAACGTTCAAGCCTGAACTGATTACCTTAGAGTAAAGAGCATGGCTCTCAAGTTATTGGACAGCATTATGCGCAGTAGTTGCATAATCTATTTTTTTATAAAGTTATTGAGATTAATTTGATCGATAACTTTGCGCAAAGTCGTAGTGGTTTTGCGGCGTGATAATACGAGGTGTGGGTGAAAGCATTATTACAACGAGTGAGTCAGGCCAGTGTCAGCATAGCAGGCACGCAAGTGGCACAGATTGCCGGTGGTTTATTGGTTTTAGTAGCGGTTGAACCGGATGATACCCAACAAAGTGTGGAGAAAATGTTGCATAAGCTGCTCAATTATCGAGTGTTTGCCGATGAGCAAGGGCGTATGAATACATCGCTGACAGATACGCAAGGCGGTTTGTTATTGGTGTCGCAGTTTACTCTAGCGGCCGATACTCGCAGTGGTTTACGTCCTGGGTTTTCTACAGCGGCAACGCCTGAAAAGGCTGAGGCGTTATTTAAACAGTTAGTCAGCTTGGCGCAGCAACGTCATCCGGATGTGCAGAGCGGGCACTTTGGTGCAGATATGCAAGTGCAGTTGATTAATGATGGGCCGGTGACTTTTATGCTGGAGGTCTAGCTAAGTTTAAGCCTGTCATCAGCGCTATATAGGCTAATGACAGGTGCTGCACAGCGTTTTTTTATCACTACTTTATTTGAGCTCAGTTCCTCGGTTCAGCGTATTACTGGCGCGGCTTTAAGAGGCGCAAACTATTAAGAATTACTAATAAGCTGGCGCCTAAGTCGGCAAAGACTGCCATCCACATCGTGGCTTGACCGCTGATAGCTAGCACTAAAAACACCAGTTTAATGGCAATCGCAAAGCTAATATTCTGCTGAAGAATAGTGGAGGTGCGCTGCGACAGGCGAATAAACTGGGGTATTTTACGTAAATCAGCATCCATCAGTGCAATATTGGCCGCTTCCACCGCGCTATCAGAGCCGGCTGCGGCCATGGCAAAACTGATATTAGCTTGGGCAAGAGCTGGCGCATCATTGATCCCATCGCCCACCATACCGACGACGTGCTGCGCAGTGTTTTGCAGTTGTTGCACAGTGGCTCGTTTATCTTCGGGCAGCATTTCACCTGTCGCTTGCTGAATACCAACCTGTTGCGCAATAGCAGTCGCGGTAGGGTGGTTATCGCCGCTGAGCATTAAGGTCTGGATACCTAATGCATGCAGTTGTGCGACTGCTTCCTGTGCTTGCTCGCGTACAGTATCGGCCACGGCAAAGCAGGCGAGTACTTGCTGATCTGTTGCCAGTATCACTACGCTTTGACCTTGCTGTTCAAGTTGCTGCAGTTGTGTTTCGAGTTGCGCTGAGCTGAGCTGCAGCTCTTTCATCAGGCGATGATTACCTAGGTAATAGCGTGTGCCAGCAATGATGCCACTGCTACCGCGACCTAATAACGCTTGGAAATCACTGACGGAGTACCAATTGTCTTGCTGTTCGAGAAAGGCCTGCTCAATGGCCAGTGAGACCGGGTGGTCGGAGCGCGCAGCGAGACTGGCGGCTAAATGTTGTGCAATGTTGTCAGTGTCATTTAGCAATACTGTTTGGGTTAGCACTGGTGTGCCATGGGTGAGGGTGCCGGTTTTATCAAACGCAATGGTGGTGAGCGCTTTGCCTTGCTCTAAAAACACTCCACCCTTAATTAAAATGCCTTGGCGAGCTGCTTGCGTGAGGGCACTGACCACCGCGACGGGCGTTGAAATCACCAGAGCACAGGGGCAAGCAATGACGAGTAAGACCAGCGCTTTATACAGCCAAGCGGCCCACAGTCCAGCAAAAAATACGGGCGGTACAATCGCCACTAAACAGGCAATCACCACCACGATAGGCGTATAAACCTTGGCAAAGCGGTCAATAAAACGCTGCGTCGGTGCGCGGCTGCCTTGGGCTTCTTCAACGGCATGGATAATGCGCGCTAAGGTTGAGTTATCACGGGTGGCAGTCGTGACGTACTCTAAAGCGCCTTGCATATTGATACTGCCAGCAAATACAGGGCTATCAATGGTCTTTTCTACCGGCAGGCTTTCACCCGTAATCGGCGCTTGATTGACCGTTGAGTTACCACTGACCACTGTGCCATCCAGCGGTATGCGTTCACCTGGTTGCAAACGGACACGGCTGCCAATGGCTACGCTAGCAGCAGCACGGTTTTGCCAAGTGTTATCAACAAAAATCATTGCTGTTTCTGGAGCTAATTCTAAAACGCTATGAATGGCATAACGGGCGCGATCCAAAGACTTGGACTCAATCCACTCGGCTAAGGCGAATAAAAAAGTCACCATCGCAGCTTCTGGCCAATGGCCAATAAATAACGCACCGGTGACTGCAATAGTCATTAAGGCATTGATATTGAGATTGCCATTGCGTATCGCAATCCAACCTTTTTTCAGCACCGGGACACCGACTGTGGCGAGCACAATTAAGGTGAGCACAATCACCGCCCAGTGGCTGTCGCCGATAGTCCACTCTACAAGCTCAGCGGCAGTCGCAGCGATACCGGCTAAGAGCAGTGGCCAGCGTTTAGGCTGTGTGGTTGCGGCGCTGCTGTTGTCAGTATCAGTCTGCTGCAAGTGCGGCTTAAAGCCGATGCTATTCAATGCGTTGATAATGTCATCCAAGGCTGATGCCAGATGACTGACGGTCAGTTGGCGGCGCATCAGATTAAACTCAACAGCGCTGATATCGCTAAGTGTGGCCAGTTTGCTACGAATCAACTGCTCTTCGGTAGGACAGTCCATTTCGGTAATGATAAAGACGCTGGTGATATGGCTTGGATCTTTATCTGCAGAGCCGCCTGACGCAGACTGCGTCAGGGGTAGGCCACATTCAGTTTTGCAGGATTTCATAGGTACTCCAATAACACGTGGCAT
>DATERP010000141.1:0-16716 GCA_035271385.1 Thiopseudomonas sp.
TGGTCGCTTCTACCGTGGGCTTGAGGAAAAATTAGCTATAGCACAACGGGCTAGGAATAAAACCCAAGTCAAAACCATTCACGCGAAAATCGCCAATCGTAGAAAAGACGCATTGCACAAGTTCAGCCGCACGCTGGTCAACCGCTGCGGTGAAATCTATGTGGGCAATGTCAGTAGTTTAAAACTCGTTAAGACCAAGATGGCCAAGTCAGTGCTGGATGCTGGCTGGGGTCAATTAAAAACAATGCTGGAATACAAAAGCGATCACGCAGGTATTGTTTTTAAGGAGGTTAACGAGGCGTACACCACCCAGACCTGTTCGAGTTGTGGCGCTTTGCCCGAATCGAGGCCGAAAGGTATCGCAGGGCTTGGAATAAGAGAATGGACTTGCAGTGCGTGCGGTGTCGCGCACTGCAACCGCGATGTTAATGCGGCAAAGAACATTCTCGCGGTCGGGCATGGCCGTCTAGCAGTAGGAATCACCGTCTCTTTAGGGCGGTGAGGATGTCAATCATATTTAGACCAGAAGCCCATACAACTCCTTTTTAATTAAGATATAGCGCTTTCAGCAGCCAACCTAAGCCTGCGTTTACTGTCTTACTTGTACATTGCCACCTGTATGCGTCTATGCTGTAGACCAGTGTGCAACATATAAAAAGAGGATAACGCTATGCAAACGCCTACTTTCGACCCCCGCAAACTGCACCACGCTTTCACCTTAAGTGATGGTACAACGCTGAAATACTGCTCCCTACCCGCCCTAAAAAGCACAGGCCTTGAATCCGTATCACGTTTACCCATTTCAATTCGTATTATTCTAGAGTCGCTGATCCGTAACGCGGATAACGAGCGCGTCACCTTTGAACATATCCAACAACTGGCCAACTGGCAGCCCAATGCGCCGCGTCATGAGGAAATCCCCTTTACCGTCGCCCGTGTGGTGCTGCAAGACTTTACCGGTGTGCCATTGCTGTGTGATCTCGCGGCGATGCGTAATGTCGCTGAAGACATGGGCAAGCCTGCCAGCGCTATCGAGCCTTTGGTGCCAGTGGATCTGGTTGTTGACCACTCAGTACAGGTGGACTTCTACAACACACCTGATGCTGTTGCAAAAAACATGCAGATGGAATTTCAACGCAATGGCGAGCGTTATCAGTTTCTAAAATGGGGTATGCAAGCCTTTGATACCTTTAAAGTCGTGCCACCGGGCATTGGTATCGTCCACCAAGTCAACTTGGAATATCTATTCCCTGGCATCCAGAAAAAAGATGGCATGGCTTACCCTGACACTTTAGTGGGGACTGACTCACACACCACCATGATTAACGCTTTAGGCGTGGTTGGTTGGGGTGTGGGCGGTATTGAAGCGGAAGCTGCGATGCTGGGTCAGCCGCTGTATATCCTGACTCCCGACGTGGTCGGTGTGCATCTAAGCGGTAAACTGCAAGAAGGCATGACCGCAACTGACTTGGTATTGACCGTCACTGAGTTGCTGCGCAGTTCAAAAGTGGTGGGTAAGTTTGTTGAGTTCTTTGGCGAAGGTGCCAAACACTTAAGTGTGCCTGACCGCGCCACGCTCTCCAATATGGCTCCAGAGTACGGTGCGACCATGGGCTTTTTCCCAGTCGATGAAACCACCATTGAATATATGCGCGGCACCGGCCGTCAAGATATTGATATTGAAGCCTGTGAAGCCTATTTCCGCGCACAAGAGATGTTTGGTATTCCACAAGCGGGCGACATTGATTACAGCCAAGTCATTGAGCTGGATCTAGACAGCGTACGCCCATCTTTAGCTGGCCCTAAACGCCCGCAAGACCGTATTGCTCTGCATGAAATGCACAACAGTTTTACCTCGCTGTTTAGTGAATCCATTGCCAATGGTGGTTTTAACAAAGACCCGGCTGACTTGGATAAGCGCTATAGCACCAGCTGCCCATTAATCCCGGTGGTCAATCAAGATTCGCCTAAGCCAAAACGTCCACTGGATATGCATGAAGTGGAAATGATTGATAGCAGCCCGAAAACACCGAGCAGCCCAACTGAGCGTTGTGAAGCGGATGAGGTGATTGATCTGGGGCACGGTGATATTGTCATTGCCGCTATTACCTCATGCACCAACACCTCCAATCCTAGCGTCTTATTAGCAGCGGGCTTATTGGCTAAGAAAGCCATGGCACTGGGCTTAAGCGTACATCCACGGATCAAAACTTCACTAGCACCCGGCTCGCGTGTCGTACCCGAGTACTTAGAAGCTGCAGGTCTGATGAGCAGCCTTGAAGGCTTAGGCTTTGGCGTCACCGCCTTTGGTTGCACCACCTGTATCGGTAATGCCGGCGACCTCAGACCTGAGTACAACCAGGCTATTGTTGAAAACGATATCATCGCTGCGGCAGTGCTATCGGGTAACCGTAACTTTGAAGCCCGTATCCACCCCAATATCCGCGCAAACTTCCTCGCCTCACCGCCATTGGTGGTGGCCTTTGCACTGGCTGGCAACGTCAATATCGATATGGATAAAGACCCGCTGGGCACCGGTAAAGATGGCCAACCGGTCTACCTTAAAGATATCTGGCCAAGCAATAGCGAGATCAATGCGCTGCTCAGTAAAGCCATGAATCCTGCGGTATTCCGTGAGAAGTACGGCGATTTCACTACAGACAATGACCTATGGAACGATATTGAAAGTGCCAAGGGCTTGGTCTATGACTGGCCAACCTCCACCTATATCGCCAAACCACCATTCTTTGAAAACTTCACCATGGAGCCCGCTGCAGTCAAGCCAATTACTAATGCGCGCGCCTTAATGCTGCTGGGTGATACGGTCACCACGGACCATATCTCACCTGCGGGCTCCTTCAGCAGCGACTCACCGGCGGGCAAGTACTTGCTCAGCCATGATGTGCAGCAGTCGGACTTCAACACCTATGGCGCACGCCGCGGTAATCATGATGTGATGATTCGCGGCACCTTTGCCAACGTGCGAGTGAAAAACCTGATGCTACCGCCTACAGAAGATGGCTCACGCATCGAAGGCGGTTTTACCTTGCTCAACGGTCAGCAAGTGCCGGTGTACGATGCTGCAATGAGTTATATGCAGCGTGATATTCCCACCGTAGTGTTTGCGGGTGAAGAATACGGTACAGGATCCAGTCGTGACTGGGCGGCAAAAGGTACTTTACTGATGGGTGTGCGCGCTGTGATTGCGCAATCCTATGAGCGTATTCACCGCTCGAACTTGGTGGGTATGGGTGTTATGCCCTTACAGTTTATCAATGGTACATCCTACAGTTCGCTCAATATTACCGAGGATGAAACCTTCAGTATTCTCGGCGTTGACGATGAAATGCAGCCGCGCCAAGAGCTGATTTTAGAAATCACTCGTAAAGATGGCAGCGTCGAGCAGGTGCCGGTGCTATCACGTATCGATACTCCTGTTGAAGTAGAGTACTACCGTCATGGTGGAATTCTGCCCTATGTCCTGCGTGATATTTTAGCCAAAGCTTAACAGGCAGCAGAAGGTAAAACGCCCCACACAGACGATCAATCTATGTGGGGCGTTTGTCTTTCTACACGTCATTACAGGCTAGAACTCACCTTACTTTTTATCATGCAAACTGCCGCCCATGCACTTAGGTGAGTTAGGCGCATTTTCAACTGTCAGCCACTCGTCTGGAGTGTAAGTGTGCAACGCTAAAGCATGGAACTGCTGCATTAAATCACCTATCGCGCCATAGACTTTCTGGTGACGCTGTACCTTGCGCACATCAGTAAATACCTCACTGACCAACACCACTTTAAAGTGACTTTCAGCACCAATGCTGTGCATATGGCTTTCATCTTCAATCTGTAAAAAGGTTGGCTCAAGTGTAGCCAACGCAGCTTTAATTTTGTTTAACATTATTGAACTCCTGATGATTGGGCTGATTGCAGCATCTTTTGCGCATCATCACTAAAGGTGCGCATAGCAATCAACAAAAACACACCGGTGAGCGCCATGGCTACCGGTACTAAATACATCGCACTGTGCAAACCCAGCGCGCGAAAGGCTTCACTCATTTCGCTGACGCCAGCGCTGAGCATCGCCTGCTGAGCAAAGTAGTCGGATAAACCGCCAACAATTAATGGGCCTAAGCCGCCACCGAGCAAATACAAGCCGGCAAAAAATAGCGCCATGGCCGTGGCCCGTAAACGCGGCTCCACCACATCCTGCACCGCAGTATACACGCAGGTATAAAAGTTATAGGCAAACACCCAGCCCAGCGCAAATAAGCCGACAAACCACAGCGCATCAATCTGCCCAGCGACTAAAGCAATACCGGTACAGAGACTGGTCAGCAGCAAGCTCACCCCACCAAATAACAAACGGCCATTGCGGACTCGCTCGTGTAAACGGTCGGCAATCCAGCCGCCTAATGGTAAGGCAAACAAGCCCGTCACACCGACAATTACACCGACTGACATCGAGGCTTGCGTCAGCTCCAAGCCAAAATAACGCTGCAGCATCGGCACCATAAATGAGGTATTGGCATAGGTGGCAAAGTTATAGCAGAGCCCGGCCAACACCAACCACCACATGGTCGGCGTGGCTAAAATGGTGCGTATCGGTTTAACAATAGGTGTGTTATTGACTGCGACCACTTCGGCCGCACCACGCTGCGGCTCACGCAGTTTAAACATCAACAGCGCTAACAGCACACCCGGCACTGCGGCCACAAAAAACGGCGCGCGCCAACTGTCGAACGCCTGCACAATCCAACCGGTGGTAAAAAATGCCAGCAACAAACCCACTGGCAAACCCATCATAAAGATACCCATCGCGCGGGCCCGACGGTTGGCAGGGAACATATCACCAATCAACGAATTGGCTGCCGGTCCATAGCTGGCCTCGCCAATTCCGACGCCCATGCGCGCCAGCAAAAAGCCCCAAAAGCCCTGTACTGCGCCATTCACCGCCGTTAATCCGCTCCAGAGCAGCAAGCCCCAGCCCATAATCTTTTTACGTGAGCCGGTATCGGCCATGCGCCCCAACGGAATACCCGCCACCGCATAAACAATGGTAAAGGCCGTACCGAGCATGCCGATTTGAAAGTCGCTTAAACTCCACTCCAGCCGAATCGGCTCCATCACAATGCTTGGCACGACGCGGTCAAAGAAATTAAACACATTGGCTAAAAACAATAAAAACAGCACACGCCAAGCGTTATCGGCTTGTTTAGACCGGCGGGTTATCAAAGGCATAGGGTTCTATTCTGTTGGCTATTGGATAAATTAAGAGTGCTGAAAAGGCGCTTGCTGCAACCAAGCCAAACTCTCTACAGTTGTGCCGGTTGGGCGATATTCAGCGGCCAACGCACCTTGATAACCGGCACGTTGTAACGCGTAATGCATGGCAGCAAAATCCACTTCACCACTGCCCGGCTCACCACGGCCCGGATAATCAGCAAACTGCACATGGGCCACGCTGTCACCCAACACCGCCAGCGCTTGCTCAGTACTGATACCTTGACGTGCCATATGGTAGACGTCCAATTGCGCAAAGCAGTTGCTGTGCTTCACTTCCGTTAATAAGTCGCGTAAATGCTCTGGCGTATTGATTAAAAAACCGGGCATATCAATTGGATTAATCGCTTCACAGAGGACTTTAATACCCAAGCGGTCAAAGGCTTGTGCAGCATCTAACAGATTCGCGGCAAGCGTTGCCAGCGCACGACCCCGCGAACCGCCTTCAGGCACGCGTCCAGCTAAAACGTTGACCATGCGCGGGCGCACCATCAGCGCGTAACTCAAAGCCTCATCTAAGGCATTGGCAAACTGCGGCCGCATCTGTGGGTCACAAGCGATACCGTTACCGCCCTGCATTAAATCGCCCGCAGGCAGATTCATCAGCACCAAGGGCATCCCGCAACGCTGCAACTCTTCTTTGAGTTGGATGGCAGGCACATCGTAGGGAAACTGAATTTCCACCGCATTAAAGCCCGCCGCCGATGCGGCATGTACACGTTCCAGTAACGGCAACTCAGTAAACAGCATGGAAAGATTGGCAACGATGTCCATTATTTATCCTCGCTATACAACTGAATCAAGGTCGATGGGTCTGAGGCTAAATGCCCTTGTGCGGCATGGACTCGCATCAACTGCGCCGCTAAACCACTCATGGGTGTGGCTGAGGTATGACCTTGTGAGAGTTTCACCGCCATATCCAAATCCTTCAATAAAGTGCGCACATGCCATTTAACCGGCTCAAATTCACGTTGCGCCATTTGTGGTACCAGTATTTGAAACGGCTTACTGTCAGCAAAACCACCCGCCAACGCAGGCGCTAATAAGGCTGCATCGACGCCTGCTTGCTCGGCTAAAGCCACCACTTCAGCAATCACCATCGCATTACAGGCCACCAGCATCTGATTACAGACCTTAGCCACCTGCCCCGCACCCACTGCGCCCATATGAGTGACGCGCTGACTGAGGTGCGCCAGTACCGGCTCAACCGTCGCTAAGGCTTGCGCATCACCACCGGCCATCATCACTAAGCTACCCTGCTCGGCACCCGCAACACCGCCCGACACCGGAATATCCAGCCAATGCGCGCCACTGTTTTCAAGTACACGTTGCGCCATAGCTTTGGTGGCATCGGGTTCGATACTGGAGAAATCCACCACAATGTGCTCAGGCTGTAACGCTGCAGCGATACCGTGCTCGGCAAACATCACTTCTTCGACTGCTTGGGTATCTGCCAGACACAAGAGAACTATATCGGCCTGCGCACATAATTCAGCTCGCTGCAAAACTTGCGTGGCACCGAGAGCGACCAAAGCTGCGCATTTCTCTGGATTGCGATTCCAGACCACCAGCGGATAACCCGCTGCCAATAAGCGCTGGCACATCGGCAAGCCCATCAAGCCGATACCGGCAAAAGCTAAACGTGGTAATGATGTTTGCATACGAATAATCACTCCAATTCACAGAATTCTTGAGCATTGAACCTTGGGGGGAACCTGCAAGACAGGCTATCATGCCTATTTTTGCCACGAGAAAAAACATGTCGAATGAAATCAGTACCTTATACGCGCAACTTCTCGGTGAAACCGCACAAATCACTTGGGCGGAAGTCATGCCTCAATTTGCTAAAGGCAATGTGCTGTGGGTTGCCAGCCAGCACGATTTGGTTGCGGTCGCTGAATACATTATCAATGACGATAAAAAGCAGGTCAGCGCGCTGATGCAACAAAAAGCTTTGCATGTACTCACCGATGCAACGGCAATGGATTATGCCGCGCGTGACCCAGAACTCTGGGCAGTGGTGGTGGCACCTTGGGTGATTATCCAAGAGCGCCATACGCCCACCACACATTAATCGCTGCACGTTCTGAAACCACAGTGCGCAGCGCTACTCGTTACATTTAAGCCTGCCGCACTGGGTGTCTCGATTTAAGCGTATTTAAAATCACACACACAAGCGAACCCCATGACCCAAAGTAACTGGTGGTTAAACGCCACAGCGCCGCTGTCTGCAGCTTCGCAGCAACAGGCACAAGCACATCAAGACCAACTGACCAAACCGCAAGGCTCTTTAGGCCGCCTAGAGACAGTGGCCATTGAGTTGGCTGCAATGCAACATCAGGTCAAACCGCTGATTCAGCAAGCGCATATGCTGGTGTTTGCCGGTGACCACGGTGTGGTGGCGCAAGGGGTGTCGGCTTTTCCGCAATCGGTGACCATTGCCATGCTGTCGAACTTCGTCAAGGGTGGCGCGGCGGTGGCGACCTTGTGCAAGCAACAAGGCATTGAACTGAGTGTGATTAACTGCGGTACCGCCAGCCCCTGCGCGCATCTAGCCAATATCATTCATCAACCGATTATGCCCGGCACCCATGATTTCTCGCAGCAAGCCGCGATGAGTGCCGAGCAAACTTTACAGGCGCTCGCGCTGGGTCAGCAGCAAATCGAGCGCGTGCAAGCGCAAGGCGCTGACTTTTTAATGCTCGGTGAAATGGGCATTGGCAACACCTCGTCGGCCAGTTGCCTCAGCGCGTTGTTATTGAACCATGAGGTCAATGCCTTAACCGGCGCGGGTACCGGTGTGCTGGGTGCAGCTTTAACGCACAAGCAAAAAATCCTCAGCGCCAGCGTGCAACGCGCGCAACCTTTAGTGAAGACGCCACTGGATGCGCTCGAGCAAGTCGGTGGTTTAGAAATTGCCGCGATGACGGGTGCCTATATCCGTGCCGCGCAATTGGGCATTCCTTGTTTGGTCGATGGCTTTATTACCACGGCCGCGGCTTTATTAGCCGTTCGATTAAATCCAAGCGTGCGCGACTGGTTACTCTTCTCGCACCACTCTGCTGAACAAGGCCACGGCACTCTTTTAGCTGCTTTGGACGCACAACCCTTATTGCATTTAGATATGCGCCTGGGTGAAGGCTCAGGTGCAGCCGTGGCCTACGGTACGGTGCAGCAAGCTCTGACCATCCATAATCATATGGCGACTTTTGCGCAAGCCGCAGTGGAGAATAAAGCCTGATGAAAACCACCTATATCGACATCATTCGCCATGGTGAACCTGAAGGCGGCAATGTATTTCGCGGCCGCACCGACCACCGCTTAACCGCACGCGGTATTGAACAGTTTCAACAGCGCGTGCAGCGTTTGGATTGCGAGTGGAACACTGTGATCAGCTCGCCTTTAAGCCGCTGCAAACAATCAGCGGAACTCTTTGCTACAGAGCATAATCTGCCCCTGCATATCGAAGCCAACTTTGCAGAAATCAATTTTGGCGCTTGGGAAAATCGCTGCGTAGACACCGTGATGGCCGAAGAAAATATCAGCCAGATGTGGCAAGACCCGATGAACTTTTGCGCCCCACAAGGCGAGCACACCGCCGAACTGCAACAACGCACCCTGATCGGCTGGCAGGACATCCTAAAAAATCACGCTGAGAATCGCGTGCTACTGGTCACCCACGGCGGTGTGATGCGTGTCTTAGCCCAGCATTTACTGGAACTGGCGCCCAATGCAATGAATAAACTCAGCCTGCCCTATGCGGCGGTGATGAGCTTTAAAGTGATTGAATCGCAGTACCAAGGCGAGCAGCAACAATGGGTCAGCTTGGTCAGCATGGACGGCACCGAATTATGAGTACCTATTACTGGGGCTTTTGGTATGCGGTGATTTTTTTAAGCCGCGTGCCCGGGCCCTATTTAAAGCGCCTTGACCCCGAGGTACAGCAAGCAGCGATGTGGTTTTACCCGATTGTCGGGGCCATGCTCGGCTTAGTGTCTGTCACCTTGGTTTGGCTGTGTTTTCAATACAATCCCGCTGCGCCGATTTTTATGGTGGCTGCTTTAGTGTTAGCTCTCTGGGTGTACTTTACCGGCGCGATGCATCTCGATGGCGTTGCCGATACCGCAGACGCTTGGGTCGGTGGTTTAGGTAACCACGAGCGCACGCTGGAAATCATGAAAGACCCGCGCATTGGCTCGATGGGCGTGGCCGCCATGCTGGTGATTTTACTGGTTAAGTTTGCTGCACTTGTCGCGTTGCTTGAGCAAGCGCAGAACCATAATGCCCTACTGCTGGGTGGCTTAGTACTGATTCCGATGATGGCGCGCGCCGGTATTATCGGCATGATGGCCACCACTGTGTATGCCCGTAAAGAAGGCATGGTCAGCCATACCGCCAACGCTGCGACATTCAGCAAAGTACTGGTGATGTTTGCTCTGCTGGCGTTGTTGGCGATCCCCCTGTTTGCCGGAAAAACTATGCTCATGCTGTTGGTGTGGGTAGGCGTTTTAGCGCTGTATCGACGCGCACTGAATAAGCGCTTAGGCGGTTACACCGGTGATACCTTGGGTGCGACAGTAGAGATTCAAGAAGCGGTACTGCTAGCAGCATTAGTCTTATAAGGCTTTGCCACCTGCAGTTTATCAAAAGTAACAAACAAAAAAGGCAAGCCATAGCGGGCTTGCCTTGTGCGAATACAGAGCTGAATTATTTAGCCATATTCTTGTTCCATGGCATCACCAGCAGCATACGCGCCAAGCCACAGAAACCGGTAACGCCAGCCATAATCAAGCCTGCGCCTACAAAACCAGACAATGCATACCAACCCGGCGCCACGAATGTACCTAAGAGCACACCCGCTAGAATCATTGAACCTGCACCAATTTGCACTTGGCGCTGTAATTCTAACGGCTGCTTGGCATCTTTAACCACTGGCAGACCCGCTTTTTTCCAACCGTCGATACCACCTTCCAAAATATACACTTCACAGGCTGCACAATTATCCAGCACACCGGCATTCATCGCGGTACGGTTACCTGAGCTACAGTGGAAAATAACAGCGTTGGCTGAGTTATTTGGCATACCTTGGCTGCTGAGTTGCTCCATCGGTATATGTTTTGCTTCGACAATATGCTCACGGGCGTATTCATCAGCGCCACGAATATCAACCAGCACAGCACCTTTGGCCAATAATTCTTGTGCAGCCTGCGGCGTTAATACTTTACTTGTCATACGTCACCCTAAAATAAGTCTAAATGCGGTCTGTGCATATTCGCTGTGACTTATTGATCACACTCTATATGCTGATTGCTCAACATAATATCATATTGCATAACGATATATTAAAAAAGTATCTATAACGTCGATAGCCTTTACAGCTGTATCGGTCGGCGTCCAGAAAAGGCATGACTGAGCGTACCGCCATCGACCATTTCCAGCTCACCACCGAGCGGCATACCATGCGCTAGACGTGTGATGGACAAATTTTTATCCGCTAAAATCTGCGCAATATAGTGTGCAGTGGCATCGCCTTCCACTGTAGGGTTGGTCGCTAAAATCACTTCACTGAAATTGGCGTTATTGATACGGCCAATCAACTCAGGAATACCGATGGTCTCAGGGCCCAAACCATCTAAAGGCGATAAATGGCCTTTCAAGACAAAATAACGCCCACGGTAACCGGTTTGTTCCACCGCATAGACATCCACCGGCCCTTGCACAATACAAAGCACCGTTTCATCGCGGCGCAGATCACTGCACAGATGACACACTTCTTCTTCGCTTAAGCTGCGGCACTGACGGCAGTAGCCCACACCCTCCATGGCTTGACTTAAGGCCTCGGCCAAACGCTGCCCACCACTGCGGTCACGTTCAAGCAATTGCAAAGCCATACGCTGCGCAGTTTTTTGCCCAACACCCGGCAACACGCGAAATGCATCAATTAATTGACGTATCAACGGACTAAACGACATAGGTTTATACACACTAAATGAAGGGAGAAGAAAGCTGCAGACTGCGCTATTGACGCAGCCTGCAATACACAACACGCAAGCATTCAAGACGAAGACTTGCGTGTGCGGTTGAGCTTAGAATGGCATTTTAAAACCCGGTGGCAATTGCATGCCTTCGGTCATACCGGCCATGCTGCTTTGGCTGTTTTGTTCGATTTTACGCACGGCGTCATTGACTGCTGCGGCAATTAAGTCTTCAAGAATTTCTTTATCTTCTTGCAGTAAGCTGTCGTCAATGCTGACACGGCGCACATCATGGCGACCGGTCATCACGATGCTGACTAAACCAGCGCCCGACTGACCTGTTACTTCAGCGTTGGCTAATTCTTCTTGCATCTTCTGCATTTTTTCTTGCATCTGTTGAGCCTGTTTCATCAGGCCAGCCATACCACCTTTCATTTAAGATTCCTTATATTGCTGAGTCTAGGGGTTCAATACTGTCGGTTCACAATACTGTCGGTTCAATACTATCGCTAATGATTTTAGCACCAAAGGTGTCCATTAACTGCAAGACAATCGGGTCGGCATAAATCGCCTCCTCGGCCTCTTGCTGGCGCTGAGCTTGTTGGCGCAACAAGGCTAACGCGGGTGTTTCTTGCGTCGGGACCTGCTGCTCAATCTGCAGGGTAATCGGCGCGTCCAACTGGGCATTAATCGCATCATTGATGCGCTGCTGCTGAGTGGGATTAAATAAAGCACTGTGATTGGGGTCAAGGTGCAACAGCCAAGTGTCGGCGTTTTTCTCAATCAGCACTGCATTAGCTGCAATACTTGCGGTCATTCCACCTAAATTCAAGTGGCTAAACAGCTCTTGCCATTCAGCGGCTAAGCCTGAAGCTGGAGCAATATGCGGTTGTAAATCCACACCTTCGTTATTGGTCTGCGGCGTAGCAGCTGCATCATGGCTACTGACACCGGACAAATCAGCATAATCCTGGAAATTACTGTTGTCTAAATAGGCTTCGTCATCATCGTCTTCTGCGGCAAACGCCTGACCGTAATCCTGCTCATAATTGGGCGGCGGTTGCTCATCGCTAGCGCTGGCAGTCTCTGGCGATGCCAATGGCGCTACGGCTGCTGGCACAACAGGCGCGGACACGGGTTCAACGACCGCAGCGACTTGACGTGCTGCAACGGGCGCAACACTGGGTGCTGATGGCTGTCCTGATGCTTGAGCAGACTGCGGCGCCAATGCTGCAGCAGGCTGTTGCAACATTGCCGACGTAGGTGTTGAACTCGGCGCAGCCTCAGCCACTGCGGCCTCTTCCCATGGCGCAACCACCTCTGCAGCGGGTGCAGTTGCTAACTGCGCTATGGCTGCAGGCGCTGGTGCATGGGCTGGCTCAGTGGCGACAGGTGCCGTATTTGAGCGAGTGACCGGCGCAGGTGACGCAGCAGAATGTAGCGGTGCCGCTGGCTGCTCGGCATCAGTCTTTCCCGCAGTGACTGCCGGCTCGGGCTGTAATAACGGCGTGCTCGGAGCACTGCCCGGTAAATTTGCCGGACGAAACGCCAACATGCGCAGCAACACCATTTCAAAACCATCACGCGGATCCGGTGCCAGCGGTAAATCGCGGCGTCCAATCAAACCCAGCTGATAATAAAACTGCACATCTTCCGGCGGCACAATAGCGGCCAACTCCAACACTTGCTCACGATCGCCCTGCCCGTTATCAATGGCATCCGGCATCAACTGCGCAATAGCAATGCGGTGCAAGGCATTCAAAATCTCCGCCAGCACGCCCGCCCAATCGGGGCCATGCTCGGCCAAATGCGCCGTTGCACTTAAGGCTGCACGGGCATCACCGGCAATCAGCGCTTTAAGCACACCGTAAATCTGGCCTTGATCCAAAGTACCGAGCATCGCGCGGACATCGTCGGCAAAAACACGACCATCACCAAAAGACACGGCTTGGTCAGTCAAGCTCATGGCATCACGCATCGAGCCATCAGCGGCACGGCCTAATAGCCACAGCGCATCATCTTCAAAGGGAATATTTTCGCTGGTTAATACATTTTGCAAGTGGCCAACAATCGGCTCCGGCGGCATGTTTTTCAGCGAGAACTGCAAGCAACGCGACAGTACAGTCGCCGGTAACTTTTGCGGATCAGTGGTGGCCAATAAAAATTTAACGTAGGGCGGTGGCTCTTCCAGCGTTTTCAACAAGGCGTTGAAAGAACTGGTCGAGAGCATATGCACCTCGTCAATCAGGTAGACCTTATAGCGCCCGCGGGTCGGCATATATTGCACGTTATCCAGCATTTCGCGGGTGTCTTCAACCTTGGTTTTACTCGCCGCATCCACCTCAATCAGGTCGACAAAACGCCCCTCATCAATCTCACGGCACACCGAGCATTCACCGCACGGGGTTGAGCTGATGCCCTGCTCACAGTTCAAACACTTGGCCATAATCCGCGCAATGGTGGTTTTACCCACACCGCGCGTACCGGTAAACAAATAGGCATGGTGCAAGCGCTGATGATCAAGGGCATTGATCAAGGCTTTTAAAACGTGGGTTTGCCCAACCATTTCACGAAATGAACGGGGACGCCATTTGCGGGCTAAAACCTGATAACTCATAGCAACCAAAGACCAGCAAGAAAACAGAGCCACATGCTAACGGAGCACAGCAAAAATTGCACCCGCAACACAGTATTGGGATGGGCTTTATTTAGTATTTTGAGTGGATATTACGAATCAAGCAATTTAGGTGGCAACCACTGCCAGCCACACCCCGGCACACAATGTCACCGCTATGGCTGCTCCCTTCCGGGCCTGACCAGGTTTACGGTTAATCGTTGCGAGGGGACCGACAGGGTCGCCATAACGAAACACCAAGATTTGGTGTGGGCGTATTGTACTGGTTTTGTGGGCGGATGCAAGGTGCTTGGTTTGAGCTCAGCAAGTGATACGCATTAAAAGTCACCCAAGGAACTTTTCAACCCCACATTGCACCTGCTGAGCGCATAACATTTACTTAATAAATCACTGCCGGATTGGGCTCATTGGGCGCACCTAACATCTGGCGATAGGATGGCGGCTGCAAACCTTCTCGATCGGTAATATTAAAGCGCTGAGCAATCTCTGCAGCAATCAACGTATGACCACTGAGTTCATCACCCTTGGGATCATTAGCAATGGCATACACAATCTCACCAATAAACTCGGGTGACTCAGCCGTCGCCATAAACTGTGTGTACTGCTCGTCTTGACTAGCGCCCTCAGCAAGCGCTGAGCGTTCGGTGAGCAAGGGTCCCATCCAGATCGATACTGTACGCACGCCCGTCCCTTTAAAATCAACAGCCATGTCATGCGCCAGCTTATCAATACCGGCTTTTTGTGCGCCGTAGGCCGGCCCATGCATATAGCAACTGGCACCAAAGGACGAGCCAAACATAATCAAACCATGGCCTTGACGGACCATGATTTTTGCCGCATGCCAGCTGGCAACATAAGCTGAGCGCAAGCCTACATCCAGAATTTTGCAGGCATCGAGCTCTTTTTCCCAAAAAGGTTTTTGCTCGATCAATTGATCATGAATAAAAGCGGCATTGTTAACTAAAATATCTAAGCGCCCCTGCTCTTGCTCAACCTGAGCAAAGAGTGCCGCGGTTTGTGCATCATCACTGTGATCACACACCACGGCAATGCCCGTACCACCGGCTTGGTTGATCTGCTCGGCAGTTTCATACACCGTACCCGGCAAAACCGAGCCATCCCACCCTAAAGCGCTACCCACTTGGGTACTACGTCCGGTGACATACACAATCATGCCCTGTTTGGCTAAAGCTAAGGCAATGCCTCGGCCTGCTCCACGACTGGCTCCGGTGACAATGGCGACTTGTTTTTGTTGTAGTTGCATTGCTGACCTCGTCTAAATGTGCGGTGTTTTTCAAAACACTGCTGTGTAATATCCATCCGACAGCCTGACCGAGTAAAAACAAAACTTCAACAGCAATATCACTGGCATGTATTTGTTTTGAAATTAAAAACCAAAGCTTTAACATCAAAGCTGATCAATAAAAAATCACAATAAAAGGTTCAGTATGAAACACTCAATAACCATCGAACAGCGTCTACAAGCATTAGAAGACAAGCAAGCTATCCTCGAATTAAAATACCGCTACCTCAACGCCTGTGATCAGAAGCAGCCCGACTTAGTGACAGCCTGTTTTATGCCAGGCAAAGTTGATATTAACTTTGGTCATATCGGCCAATTTAATACGCGGAAAGATTTTGTCGATATTTTTCAAAAGCTCGGCTGCCATGCGCATATTGTGGATATGCACCATGCCCAAAACCCAATTTTTCTGGCTCTGAGCGAAGACTCAGCCAAGACCAAAATCAATATGCGTTTTCAAAGCATCAACACCCAAGACAAAACCAGTGTTGAACTGGGCGGTTATTATCTAGATGGATTTCAGAAAACTACTGAGGGCGAATGGCTGATCAATCAGAGTTCATTCACCATTAACTCAGTAAAAATCAGCGACTTTTCTGGTGAGTACAGCAAGGTGGTGTATAGCGGAAATTGCATGCCAAGCTAGACTCAACAACCGACAGGGATCATGCTTTACCACAATCTTAACCTTGCAGTGCTGCGCTCTCTTAGCTTTGCGTAGCACTGCATTGCGCGTTTAAGAGTGGAGTATTTCTGCGCCACACACACAATTACGACCTGACTCCTTTGCTTGATACAAGGCTTTATCAGCCCGATTAATTGCGTTTTCCAGCGACTCTAAGGCTCTCACATCAACATGAGTCACTCCAATACTGATAGTAACTTTTAAGGTGACTGTATCGCTGACTTGCAAACTATACTCAGCAACACCTTGACGAATACGCTCAGCACATTCCAGCGCTTGCGCATAGTTTGTATCCGGCAGAAGAATGACAAACTCCTCACCACCAAAGCGCGCAACAATATCTTTATCTCGACTCAAACGCTGAAATACATGTGCCACTCCAACCAACACCAAATCACCTACAGCATGCCCATAGGTGTCATTAACCACCTTAAAATGATCAATATCAGCAGTCAAAATCGATAAAGTCCCTGACTCAGCCTTAATCTTTTGCGCGAACTGCTGGCCTTCAGTCATAAAATAGCGACGATTGTAGAGTTGCGTTAGAGGGTCAGTAGAGGCCTGCGCTTTAAGCTCATCTTGCTTAGAGCGAATATCTTCCAAGATTTTGATTCGGTAAGAAATAATAAATGCCAGCGTCAACGCTTCCAGCACGATACCAATGCCAACACCATGGCTATTAATATAATTGGGTTGCACCACTGCGCTGTAATACAGCACGGCAAACAAGTTAAATGCAACAAAGAGCGAGTGGCCTATTAAGAAGAACTTAGCCAGCGGGTTTTTCTTACGAAACAGCGAAATACTGACCGAGAAGGTGATCACCATCATCAAG
>DATERP010000142.1:0-8267 GCA_035271385.1 Thiopseudomonas sp.
TTCATGCATCACAAACGGCACAACAAAGCTCAAAACTTACTGAACAGCAATATCAAAGTGTTGCCGACTTTCATTTGCACATGCAAGCCATGGAGCAGGGCGCGAATGATGCCAACCAAGAAATTAAACAGTTACGCACCCAGGTCAGTCAGCAAATTCAATGGCTGCGTACCAATCTAGGTGTAGCCTAGCGAGGTAAGATTCAATCGCAGTGCAAGGAGCATATTTTATGGATAATTTGCAATCTAAGGATCAGACTCCATGGATTATTTTTCTAATCTTTTTACGTTTGGGGCTGACGTCTTTTGGGGGGCCGATTGCTCACTTGGGTTACTTCCGTGAAGAATTTGTGACGCGGCGACAGTGGTTGACGGAGCGCAGCTATGCAGATTTGGTTGCGCTTTGCCAGTTTTTACCGGGGCCTGCCAGCAGCCAGGTTGGTATAGCTATTGGGCTTTCTCGGTCGAGCTATGCAGGGGCATTGGCTGCATGGGCAGGCTTCACTTTACCGTCAGCGCTCGCATTGATTGTATTTGCACTGGGTCTTGCCAGTTACGGTGATGCGATGTTTGCTGGCGTATTGCAAGGCCTGAAGGTTGTGGCCGTTGCTGTAGTGGCTCAAGCAGTGTGGGGCATGGCGCGCATTTTTTGCCCTGATGCCGCGCGGATTACCTTGATGGCAGCGGCTACGTGCTTTGTTCTGCTGGTGCCGTCTGCTTGGGGGCAACTAGCGGTTATTGTGATTGCTGCGATATTCGGCCTGGTGTTGTTCAAACCTGCGCAAGACACAATGCATGATCCACTGCCTATTAATATATCGAGACGTGTTGGACTGTTTTGCTTGGCATTGTTCTTTGTTGTACTGATTGGGCTGCCAGTGCTTTCGGCCATATTTACCAGTCAAAGGTTGTCAATGCTGGATGCTTTCTACCGTGCCGGGTCATTGGTCTTTGGTGGCGGGCATGTGGTATTGCCGCTGCTGCAAGCTGAGGTTGTACCGGTTGGTTGGGTGGCTAATGACACCTTCTTGGCCGGTTACGCTGCCGCGCAAGCTGTGCCTGGCCCTCTGTTTACTTTTGCGGCATTTCTTGGTGCATCTATAGATGCGACGCCCTTTGCTTGGCTGAGTGGTTTGATTTGTCTGCTGGCGATTTTCGCACCCTCCGTACTCTTGGTTATGGGTGTTTTACCATTCTGGGAGCGTCTGCGTCGTCACCAGCGAAGCCAAGCGGCGCTGTTAGGTATCAACGCGGGAGTGGTGGGTATACTGCTGGCTGCTCTCTACGATCCTGTGTGGACAAGTGCAATTCACGCACCACAAGACTTTGCCCTAGCCCTTGTGGCGCTGCTGGCTTTGATGTTCTGGAAACTGCCAGCGTGGATGGTTGTACTTGCTAGTGGTGGCGCTGGCTGGTTACTGAGCAGCGTTTTCTAAGATCGAGGTTTCCACTGTATTCAAATTCACCAGTGTAGCCAGTTGCGCCATATTGCGCTGTAGCACAGCGGGCAGGTGGGTGAACTGATGACTGTGCTTGCGGTATTCCTGACGCAGTAAGCCGTATAAATCAGTCTTGGACAGCTCCATATCATCATCCAAGTCCAACACCGCAGCATGCAGACGGCTATCAACTGAAGGCACAGGTGCTCCACAGCATGCAATTGCGGCGCTGGTTGTTAAGCCAAGGTGCAGGTTTGCAGGTGTTGGGTCCAGCACGTCTGCGCGACTGGATGGCGACTATTGTGCGTGAGCAAGCACAGCAGTATGCCGATTAGTTGCAACTGCAGTTGGTACTGTTTTAATTTGGACATACCATCAACTGAAATCAAAGCTAACCAGGCTGGCTGCGGGCTTGGGCGTGTGAGTCACGCTAGGTTGTGACGCAAAGTTGCAGGCGCAGTGCTGCATAAAATTCTCCAGATTAGCAAAGCTGTGCATGCCGGTATTTTGTAAGGTTGCCGATAAAGTCCCCTCAGCCCAATCCTCTTGGTTGCCAATGACAAACAGGTGATGTTTCGCGCGAGTCACCGCTACATTGAGCAGGTTAGGTTTGCTGTTGACCCAGCCCATACCACCGATGTTTTTGCGTGCTTTAGAGGCCGCCGTGCAGAAAATCACCGTGGAGGCTTCTTTGCCTTGGAAGGTGTGCACAGTGCCGATATTTTCTTTACGAAACAGATCGCTATCGGTTGTGGCCGCTTTATCGGTGCCGAGGGCTTTTAGCATCCAGCTATGATTGCTTGCGTCTTGGTGGAGTGCTTTCCATTGTGCGTGCAGCTCATTTCTCATCTTAGAAAATGGCGTAATGATATACACCCCGCCCTTGACCATATCTGGGTGCTGCTCGACTAAAAATTGTACCAAACGTATCGCCGTGGCGGCTTCGGTGCCGTTGGCATAGCCTTTACCTTTTAGTTTGGCAGGCTCTTCTGCGACGTGAATCCAGCCACTGGGGATAGCTGACCAGCCGTAAGGTTGGCTGGCGATGACCATTTTGTTGTCATAAGCAATGCGATTGGCAATTGAAAACATCGGCTCAGTGCAGCGGCGGTGTACCAGTAGCGGAATCCCCACTGTGCGCTCACCAATTTTAGCCATATAGCGCCCAGCCCGATCGGCCATTGCTTGCGCAGAACTGCTGCTGACTAAATAACGATCACCCCATTGTGGCGCGCCATCTTGGTTGGAGATTTGTAGAAAATCACGGGCAATACTGCGATCAATAGAAGGGGCCATGCTGACCACAGGTTCAAGCTGAATCGGATCGCCAACGAAAATGGCTTGGCGGCAGCGCTGCAGTAAGCCGACGATATGATAATTCACCGCTTGGCCCGCTTCATCAATCATCAATAGACCAAAACCTTCGCGTTTTTGCATTAATTTGAATTGGTTTTCTGCGGACGACAGCGAGGTACTCACCACAGGGAAAAACAAGAATAAAATGCTCCACAGTTGTTGGTGTTCAGGGATGTCTTCTGTGGTGTCTAAACGGCCATCAATCAATTGCTCTACAGCGTCCCAGTGTTTAGCAAAATGTTCGGCGCTGCTTTCTAAGATCGCTTCATTGAGGCGCACCGCGCTGGCAAATAAAGCGCTGCGATAGTGGTTGAGCTTTTTGCTGCCTAAGGGTGAGCTTAACTGTAGGCGTTGTTCTGCGGCTTCAATTGACTCGCCAGCTTGCGGCGCATAGGCAGTGGGTGAGATTAAATGCTCGTGCGCATCCAAATCCCAGTCGGCAGCGCTTGTTCCTTGCAGTTGCGCATAGAGTGTTTGGAAGTCAGCCTTGGCCTTGCTGAGTTTGTCTTCGCGATGGGCTGTGTATAGTTTGCGGCCAAACCATTGGCGCTTAAAAGCATCCAGCGATTCCAAGGCGCAGTCCCATTGTTCCTCACTATAGGTCGCCCAGATGCTGGCGAATTTTTCGATGGATAACTCACCTTGCTCAATATTGAACAGCGCGAGGGTAAAAGGCTCTAAAAATGTAGCCTGAGTAGTATAAGCACGGCACTGCTTAATATCGGCGATCAGTGCGAGGAGTTTGTGCTGTTGTTGCCATTGGGTCGTAAAACGGGTGATGGTCTCTTCTGCACCTTCTTGGCCATTTTTCTTTAGCGTGTTGTAAAAGTGATTGAGGCTAAAAATGTCATTAATATTTTTAAAATGATCACGCACTTTACCCAATTGTTTTTTAAAGGCTGTGCGGTTGGCTGAGTTGCCTAAAGTTGCGCAAAATAATCCCCAGTCGCCTTCGGGAGCCAGTTCGCGAAAGTGGCTGACGGACTCGCTAAACTCCTCAGCCAACTGACTTAAAGCGGGCAGTTCTTTGGAGATATTTTCTACGGCCTTATTATTGCTCGAGGCCACCAGCATGCTGTGTTGCAGTACAGTGGCAAATACCTCTGCATCATCCAGCCAGTTGTCCTTTTCGCTGAGCGTATTGAGCGCATGGGTACGGGCGACAAACTGATCGGCAATAATATCTTTTAATAGCGTGGTTTTGCCGGTGCCTGGTGGGCCATTGACGGCCACTATGGGGTTGTTCGCAACTTGCCGCGCCACATTAACGGCAAAGGCTTGCAAGAGGCTTAAGCCGTACTTGGGGTTTTCTGGCCAGCGTCCGCGGATCAGATCAGTGGTGCGCGCGGTGAAAAAAGCTCCCTGATTGGCCGCATTACTGATTTCAATTTGCTGGCTGTGTCCTAATAGATAAGCGCATAGCGGCGTTGACAGTCCTGCGCTACCTTTGCTGCTGACGGTGTGAATTGTATTTTCAAGGTCTTTGACAAAGAAGGGCCCCAACTGTTGGCTTTCGTTTTCTTCTGGGTAATAGCAAAAACGCCAACGAAAGGTCACTGCGCCGTTTTTCAGACGACCAGGCGTGTCTTCCTTGGCTTCTTGCTCGGTGCTGCTTTCAATCGGCTGGCACTGTTGCAACATATAATTGCGCGCCTCTTGATCCGGCCAAAACTCATCGGCCAGTTCACGGTTGATACTAATAATACGCTGCTGTAATTCGGCACTGGTGAGCGGCGTATGCTCTTCAGTATCCAGCCCACCTTGGAGAATGTTTTCAATCGACTCAACCCGCGCTTCAAACCATTGCGCTAGGCTCATATTGCTAGGGATGGAACTGTTGCAGCGGCGGTATAAAGTACGAATGGTGGCGATATTAAATACCACATCTTGGTTTTCATCGGAGCGCAGCCAAGTCAGTTGCTGTAGCTCGGCATCCCATTGTGGAATCATCGCTTGTGCCACTAAGTAGGTGCGCGGTATTTCATAATCTGGAGCCTGTTCATCCTGCTGGATGATATAGCCGGCGCGATGGCACTGGAACATGATCAGCAAACGGCTTTTCTCAGTGATGTGCAGCCTGTTGGCTTCTACTTTGGCGGTGATGTCACCCCAGTGCTCAAGAAATTTTTCTGCGGGGTGGCTGATAATGTCTTTCTTGCGATCCAGCGGGCATTCTGGCAAGTCAAAGAGTTCTGTATCCAGCCAGTAATTGAGAATGCGTTCGCAGCGTAGGCTATTGGCGCGTTCAAGCTGGGCAGCGCTGGGCTCTTGTACGCTGGAGCTGGCGCTAAGGCTCTCTAAATCTGCGCTGTCGCTGGCTTGGGCTAGTGCTGATTGACGGCCAAGTAGGGCACTGAAGATAGCTTTAAACACGCCTTTCATACAATGAATTCCTTTTAATATGCGCTTGCTGCTGCAGCTGAGCGGCAACTGCGCTACCAGTACATAGAGGTTTAAAATGCGCCAAAGCATAGCTGAAAATAACGCAGCTAGCAGTGCTTTGTGCCACGCTATGCGATAGATAAGTTGCTGCAGCCCTAGGCAAACACAGATGAACCCCTTAGACTTTGTCGCCTATTATTTCACTTCAAAACGTTGCGCTGCGCCGGTACAGGCAGGGCTTGGTTATGGCTAGGGCTGTAGATGCTCTCAACGTTCACATATACGCAGCACGACATTTTATGCAGACAATTCTAACTCGCCCCACCTTGTATAACGCGCTCAGTCACGCCGAACATGCACACCAGCACAGTCTGTTGCAGCGCTGTGCGCCGCAGTTGGCCAATCTCCTCGCCAGCAGCCGTGCCAATAGTACTGGGCAGTGGCAGTGGTGCACGCCTTTAACTGGGCTGGTGCTGCCTTTTTTACAGTTGCCAGTGGTGCAACAACAACGCTTACTGAAAACCCTCACTCAACGTCAACAAGCCTTAACTCAAGTAGCTGAGCAATTGACGCGTAACGGTGAACAGGCTTTGGCCGAGATCCTGTATGGCGTGCTGCGCGATACTGATAGAAGCCGTCTGTTCAGTGTGGGTGGCGAGCCAGTGTTGATTGATTGGTATGGCGTAGTGCACGAGCAGCAGCCAGCCGCAGTGGCTTATGTCGCCGCCGATCATGCGGCTATGGCGATGGCTGCGGGTGCTGCGGCACGGGCGCCAGTGCCACAACACAAATCGCAGAAACCTTGGTTGATGTTGGGTGCGGTGTTATTGGGAGTGGTCGTGCTGGCGCTGGGTTTTAGCGCTTGGCAGCTCTAACGATTTAACAGATTTCAGCAGCAAACCGCCATGTCTAAAGTGGTGGCAAGTGCATGGACACAGTTGGCTGGGTCGCGCAGTGCGCAGCGCCAATGCAGAAATACCATAACCGGCGCAGCGCGCCACACAAGGAGTAACAATGAAAGTATTAACAGGTTTGATCAAGTTTGGATCAGTGGTAGCAATGGCTGCAGCACTGGCGGCGTGTGGTGGTGGACCATCGGAATCTGAAGTGCGTAATGCACTGGAAAAACGCATTCAAAATGATCTGGGTGCCCTCAGCGGTCTAGCGAGTCTGACCGGTGGCGATGCACAGAAAATGATGGACAGTATGATACCCAAAATTGAAAACATCTCTGTGCAAGGTTGTGACTCAATCGGCAATGATGTGTATCAGTGCAGCGTTGAAGCGACCCTGAAAATGATGGGTAAAGAAAATATCGTGATGGAAGATATTCGCCTGAAAAAGAGCAGCGAAGGCGAGTGGTTAATCGTACGCTAAGTCGGTTCGATGGCAGGCTATGCCAAACACACATAGAAAAGTGTGAAAATTGACTGCTGCGTCCCGCGCAGTTTCTGGCTGCGCGGGAGTCATTGGCACATAGAGCGGTCTGTGCTAATAGCTATTTACTTCGTGGAGTGGTCGCTGCTTTACGGACAGAAGTGTGTATTTCTGATGCGCTGGCCGGGGGGGAATGGTAAGGCCTTATGAACGACTTGCCGCTAAAGTAACCGAGTTTGCAGGCTACCCCGAGCAACACCGCAACATTTTCACTATTAAGGTAAACGTATTGTGCTAAACACATGGATTGATGCATTTTATTCAATAAAACCCGATGCCCATACCCCAGCTCAAGCAGTGAGCTTTGGCACCTCGGGGCATCGTGGTTCTTCGTTACAGGCCAGCTTCAACGAGCTGCATATCCTCGCCATCGCCCAAGCTGTAGTGGATTACCGCCAGCAAGCTGATATCAGTGGACCGTTATTTCTCGGCTTCGATACTCATGCCTTATCGCGCCCTGCGTGGGATGTGGTGTTGCAGGTGTTGGTCGCTAATCAGATCGCTGTGCAAGTCGCAGTAGAGCAGGGCGTGACCGCAACGCCTTTGGTCAGTCGTGCGATTTTGTCCTATAACGCACAGCGCACGAGCGACTTAGCCGATGGTTTGATTATCACCCCCTCGCATAACCCACCTGAAGATGGCGGCATTAAATACAACACGCCGGATGGCGGCCCTGCCGACACGGAAGCCACCACTTGGATTGAAGCGCGTGCTAATCAGTATCTGCTCAATCAATGCACGGAGGTTAAGCGCGTCAGCCAGCAGGAAGCACTCAGCCAAGTGCAAGAGTACGACTACGTGGCCCAATATGTGGCCGAGCTTGAGCAGGTTGTCAATCTAGAAGTGATTCGCCAGTCGGGCCTGAAATTGGGTGTTGATCCCATGGGCGGCACCGGCCTTGTGGTCTGGCAGGCGCTGGCGCTTGATCCCGCGCTGAATATTAGCCTGGTGAACATCAGCCAAGATGCGACCTTTGCCTTTATGCCGCCGGATCATGATGGCCGCATCCGTATGGATTGTTCCAGCCCTGCCGCGATGGCCAATCTGCTCGCTATTCGCAGTCAGTTTGACCTGTCTTTTGCCAATGACCCTGATGCCGATCGGCATGGCATTGTTGATGCCGCTGGCTTAATGAATCCCAATCACTTCTTATGCGTGTGTGTTGATTACCTGTTAACCCATCGCCCTAAGTGGTCGGCTGAGCTAAAAGTCGGTAAAACGCTGGTCACCTCATCCTTAATGGATCGCGTGGTCGCCGCGCATGGCCGTGTGCTCTATGAAGTGCCGGTCGGCTTTAAGTGGTTTGTTGCAGGCTTGCATCAAAGCTGGCTAGCCTTCGCCGGTGAAGAAAGCGCTGGTGCGAGTTTACTGACCTTCGCTGGCACCACCTGGACCACTGATAAAGACGGCATTGCCCTGTGCTTACTGGCTGCAGAAATCACCGCTGTCACTGGTTTAACACCGTCAGAGTACTACGCCAAACTCACCGCGCAACACGGCAATCCACACTACCGCCGCATTGATGCACCGGCGACTGCTGAGCAAAAAGCGGCGTTTAAACAACTGACCGCCGAGCATATCCAAACTAAGGTTCTAGCAGGCGAGCCGATCACGGCAATACTGCTCAACGCGCCCGGCAATGGCGCAGCAATCG
>DATERP010000143.1:0-33785 GCA_035271385.1 Thiopseudomonas sp.
CCACTACCAATGCCTGCACATCCTCAAGCTTAAGCTCAGGGTTTTTCGCGAGCAAATTTTGCACCGCACGCACACATAAGTCTGAAGTCTCTTCAGCATCGTCTTTAACAGACAAGGTCGTCGTACCAAGCTTGGTTTGCACAAACTCAGCGTCACGATCAAAGCTTTTTGCCTGCGCGATGTTATCTATTCTGTCTTCAGGGATGTAACTTGCAATACTGCGTATGCCAATCATCGTGCATCTTCCACGTTAAAAGCCGCCCTAGATGACCGCTAACTCAGCACTCGACTTGCGAGTCACTGACAGATAAAAAAATACGTACTAGTGTACGCGTTCTGCTGGCGGCCAAACCTAAAATTCTTGTCCAGCTAAGACGCACCACAATAGCCTGACGACACATTACCGGCTATAGGCCAAAGGGCTTAAGATTGAAAAACCCTCATTTCAATCCATACAGTACAACTCAGCAGCCTGTATCTTAGCAGGTAAAGGCGTATATTCTGCGGATGTTTTCACAGATCGATGGGCCTTGCTATAACAATCTTTACACACAATATTGTCTTAACCGCCGACTATCAAGTAGCAGGTTTTACTTGGCGTCAAAAGCTCAGGACTGAGCCGTTCGCTACGCCCGCATTTTCTAGCGCAGGTTATGGCATAATAGCTTTCTTTTTTGCTCATTTAAGCCCATGACCCACGCTCCTGATCGCATATTTAACACGCCGCTGACACAAGTCCCCGACTTCACCTTTAATGAAGATGTGGTGCGTGTCTTTCCCGATATGATCAAGCGCTCGGTACCCGGCTACCCCACCATAGTGGAAAATACCGGTGTCCTGGCCGCACAGTTCGCGCAAACCAATAGCACGCTCTATGATTTAGGCTGCTCATTGGGAGCAGTCACCCAAGCGCTGCGCCGGCATGTCAGCCACAGCGGTTGTAAAGTCATTGCCGTGGATAATTCTGCCGCTATGGTTGAGCGCTGCCGTGAACACCTCAATGCACAAGATGCGATGTTTCAAGAGTTGCTGCCGGTGGAGGTGATTGAAGCGGATATTCTTAAGTTGAAATTTGTGCCCACCTCATTGGTTGCACTGAATTTTACCTTGCAATTTATCGCTCCTGAACAGCGTCTAGAGTTGCTACAAAATATTCACAGCGCTCTGCTACCCGGTGGCGCGCTGATTCTCTCAGAGAAGCTACGCTTTAATGATGCAGAGGAGCATGAGTTGCTCAACGAATTGCATTTAGCCTTTAAGCGCGCCAATGGCTATAGCGAACTGGAAATCGCCCAAAAGCGCCGCGCCATTGAAAAAGTCATGCTGCCTGACAGCCTTGAAGAACATCGCGAGCGCTTATATAGCGCCGGCTTCAGCAAGGTGGTTGTGTGGTTCCAGTGTTTAAACTTTGCCTCGTTGATTGCCCTACCATGATTGATTACACAGATTTAGTGCACCACCTTGCTGGCACGCCGATGAAAGAATGGTCACGCAATGTGCAGCAGCAATTTGATGATTTATACGCCATCGGTCACGGTGACTTACCACGCTGGATGGACGCGGTGGATGCCTTGCCTGCTTTAGTACCCAGCATTCCGGAACTGACCAGCGAATTTAATCTGCAAGGCGACTGCACTGCAGCCGAACGCGAGCAATTGCACACGGCGCTGCAAGGTTTAATTCCTTGGCGCAAAGGGCCCTTTCGCTTATTTGATGTGCACGTGGATACTGAATGGCGCTCAGATTGGAAATGGGACCGCGTTAGTCCGCATTTAGATCTGAACAACAAACGCATCTTAGATGTCGGCTGCGGCAATGGTTACTATATGTGGCGCATGCTCGGTGCTGGCGCGCAAAGCGTGGTGGGTGTGGATCCAAACTGGTTATTTTTCTGCCAATTCCAAGCCATGCGTCGTTTTTTTGATGCACCACCGGTCTGGCATCTGCCCTTTGCTCTGGAAGATTTACCGGAAAAGCTTGAAGGTTTTGATACCGTTTTCTCGATGGGCGTGCTCTACCATCGCAAATCACCGATTGATCACCTCTTAGCGCTGAAAGACTGCTTAGTGAGTGGCGGCGAATTAGTATTAGAAACCTTGGTGATTGAAGGCGACTGCAATCAGGTTTTAGTGCCTGAAGACCGTTATGCACAAATGCGTAATGTGTGGTTTTTACCTTCAGTGGCAGCTCTAGAACTTTGGCTACGTCGTGCTGGCTTTAAAGATGTGCATTGCGTGGATATCAGCTACACCTCCACCGACGAACAACGTTCGACCGAGTGGATGAAGTATCAATCTTTAGGTGATTTTTTAAATCCAGATAATCCAAAACAAACCATCGAAGGCTTACCCGCGCCGATGCGCGCGGTGATTGTGGCACGTAAGCCTTAGGTGTTTTTTATCATTGATTGAGCCACCTTTGTGCCTGACGCACCTCGTTGCTACTGATTCAAGCTACAAGAGTGCAAGCAGTATAGAAGCTCAGCAAGTCCTGCACTGTTGCTGTGGCAAGCGTAGCCATGGATGGCGTAGCGCCTGAGTTGAGCCCCGGACGGGCTCATCGAAGGAAGAACAGCAATAGTGCAGGACGCCATGCACACGAACGCAACAAAAGACTAGCTAGCTTTCACCCGTGCTAATGGGAACAAACGTTTAAAGTTATCCGTAGTTTGCGCTGCAAATTCCTCATAGGGCACACCACGCAGCTCAGCGACAAACTGCGCCACATCCGCCACATACTCAGGAAAGTTCGCACGACCACGATGCGGAATTGGTGCCAAATAGGGCGAATCGGTTTCCACTAAAATACGGTCACTGGGCACTTGCAGAGCCACTTCACGCAGCGCCGCGGCATTACGGAAAGTCACGATACCGGAAAACGAAATATAGTAGCCCAAGTCCAGCGCGGCTTTAGCCATTGGCCAGTCTTCCGTAAAGCAATGCATCACACCGGCTTGCGGCAAAGCAGCTTCACGCAACAAATCCAAAGTATCTTGTTTCGCTTCACGAGTATGCACAATCACTGGCTTGCCACACTGACGCGCTGCATCTAAGTGCAAACGAAATGAATCCTGCTGCATCTGCGCAGTTTCTGCTTGATAGTGATAATCCAAGCCTGTCTCACCCACAGCCACCACACCCGGATGATCCAACTCATTGAGCAACCACTGCATGGTTGGCTCACTGCCACGACTTAAATCCAACGGATGCACACCAACCGAGCAATCCACATCAGCATAACGCCCAGCCAACTCACGCATAACAGGAGCATTTTCCACACTGATACCAATGCACAAGAAATGCCCAACGCCACGCTCGCGCGCAGCTTGTAAGGCAGAATCAAGGCAACCGTTATAAGCAGTTAAGTCGAGTCGATCAAGGTGACAATGTGAATCAATAAGCATAGGTACAGCCATCATTAGAAATAGATACAGTGCTCAATATAACAAGCAACAACATTACATAGTGTGCGTTGGACGCTCTGATTTAAGCGCACCAGTCAAATAGGTTTCAATTCTATTGCGGGCATGCACACCATCATCATTGAACTGCACGCCAACACCGGCTGCACGATTACCTTGTGCGCCACTCGGTGTAATCCAAGCCACTTTGCCAGTCACCGGAATTTTATCAATGTCATCCATCAAGTTAAGCAGCATCGACACTTCATCACCCAGCTCATACTCTTTGCTGGTGGGAATAAAAAGACCGCCATTTTTTATAAACGGCATATAGGCTGCGTACAACACAGATTTATCTTTAATAGTCAGCGTTAAGACACTGTGACCTTGCTCTTCATTTGCGGGTAAATTCATAGCACCTTCCAGAGAAGCGGATAACCATTGATGCCACTGCACAGCTGCAGCGCCAACTTCGAACAATAACTATAGTATACGCACAGATCAACGGCTTAGCGCGGTAGCAAGGCCTGCCAACGCACTAGCAGCCCTTCCAACAGCAAGTCAGCACGCAGCGGTACTCGGCGCAACACCTTCTGACGATGCTCAAGCAACCAGTCTTGCGTTTGTAATAATGTCGCTAAGGGTGCGCGCGGCGCCACATGCTTTAACACCACCGCCATATCCGGCAAACCCAGCGCACTGTCATCTGTGGTGACTTTATAACGCAGCATCAGTTGTGCCCACTGACAAAACCAATCAAACAGTAATTCAGGTGGCATTTTCGCCCAAGCCACCGCTAAATCACTTGGGCTGCTTTGCTGTTTAAATAACTGTTTAACACCATTGACCACCTGTTCACGCACGGCCAAGACATCTGCACTCAGCAGCTTTTGTGCATTCAAAGGTGAGCCGGAGGCCAGCGCCAATACAGTCTGGCATTGCTCAGCTGTCAGCTCTCTGTGCTGTTGTTGCAGCCATTGCACACTTTGTTCGGGCGTCGGTAATGGACAGACTTGTAACACGCAGCGACTTTTTATCGTTGGCAGTAAAAAACTAAATTGATGGCTCACCAACAAAAACACAGTTGAACCAGCGGGCTCTTCCAAACTTTTTAATAAAGCGTTAGCCGAGCCTGTGGTCATAGCTTCAGCCGGCTCAACAATGACGACCTTGCGTCCGCCTTGCTGTGAGGTTTGTAAGATTTTCGCCACCAATTCACGCACGCTGGCAATTAAAATCCCTTTGCCCTCTTCTTCTGGCTCAAGACGCATCAAATCTGGGTGAGTGCCGGCAGCATATAACTTACAAGCTGAGCACTGACCGCAGGGTTGTTGATCGGTAGGTGCTTTACATAACAAAAACGCCGCAAAATGCTCAACTAAGGCGCGTTTGCCACTGCCAGCTGGGCCATGTAATAAATAAGCGTGCGCCTGCTGACTGCGTCCGGCTAAAGATTGCCAGAGACTGTCTTGCCAGGGGTACAAATAACTAGCCACGGGCACGACTCATAATCTCAACTAAATGGACATCTAAGCTTTTTTGCACCTCGGGCAGGGTTTGCTGAGCATTGACCAGACGAAAACGCTCGGGGTCATCCTGCGCGCGCTGCAAATAACTTTGGCGTACCGCCTCAAAGAAATTTTGTTGCTCAAGCTCAAAGCGATCCAGCTTGCCACGTGCCACAGCGCGCGCCATACCATCCGCGACAGGCAAATCAAATAACAACGTCAGATCAGGACGCAAGTCACCTTGCACAAACTGCTCGAGCACCGCGATACGCGAACAATCCAAACCGCGCCCACCGCCTTGATAGGCATAAGTGGCATCAGTAAAGCGATCACAAATCACAATTTTACCGGCGGCTAAAGCAGGCTTAATCACTTGCGCCAAGTGCTGCGCACGCGCAGCAAACATCAATAACAACTCAGTATCAACTGACATTGGCTCATCATGCGGTGCTAGCAAAATCTCACGAATTTGCTCAGCCAGTGGCGTACCACCGGGCTCACGCGTGAGCATCACTTCAAGGCCTTGCGCTTGTAACTGCTCAGCTAAGTACGCGCGATTGGTGGTTTTACCTGCACCTTCAGGGCCTTCAAGGGTAATAAATAATCCACGCATCATAAAGAATCCTTATTGGGCCGCAGGCGCTGGACTGGAGCGGTAGTCGGCACGGCGTTTAATTTGGTATTCGCGCACTGCTTTATTGTGTTCAGCTAAGCTATTAGAAAACACATGACTGCCATCGCCACGCGCAACAAAGTATAGGCTTTTACCTGCTTTAGGATGCAAAGCAGCATAAATAGCTTCACGTCCAACCATCGCAATGGGTGTCGGCGGTAAACCTGAAATCACATAGGTGTTGTAGGGTGTGGGCTTGCGTAAATCTGCTCGGGTAATTTTACCTGTATAGCTGTCACCCATACCGTAAATCACCGTAGGGTCAGTTTGCAGCAGCATACCTATTTTCAATCGACGCATAAAAACGCCAGCAATCTCTTCACGCTCACGCGCGACGCCGGTTTCTTTTTCAATAATAGAAGCCATGATCAAGGCTTCGTCTGGACTGCGGTACGGTAAATTCTCCGCGCGCTGCTCCCACTCTTGTGCCAGTACTTTTTGTAACCGCTGACTGGCTTGACGCAAAATATCTAAATCCGTTTGCCCACGAACAAAGTTATAGGTGTCAGGAAAGAATCGGCCTTCTGGGTGCACGTTAGCTTGATCAAGCATGCGCATCAGTTCACTATCGCTCACATCACCAAGGGTTTGCTGCAGTTTGTCTTGCTGCGCTAAAGCACTGCGCACTTGACGAAAGTTCCAGCCCTCAACCAAAGTCACGCGATACTGTAAAACATCACCGCTGCGCCATTTCTCTAACAGTTGCGTCACATCCATACCCGGCAACAGCTGATACTCACCCGTATGCAAGGGCTGTACCTGACCTTGTAAACGCCAGCTCAAACGCAACCAAAACGCACCCTGTAAAATGCCCTGCTGCTCTAACTGCAACAGTAAGCCATTGGGCGTGCTACCAGCTGGCGCACTGAGCACATACTCGCTATCAAGCTGCAAGGGCTGACTGAGCACTGCAGTGTGTTTCCACACCAGCGTAAGCACTGCTGCAATCACTAGCAGGCAGCCGAATAAAAACATGATCGCTAATTTACGCAACACGGCTATTCATCCACTAAATCTTTAATAAGACACTGCAGTTTACGAGTCACAGCACCAATGGGCCAATGCTGGGCTGCATAAGCACGCACGGGCCAAATACCATACAAACTATTACAGGTGAACACCTCATCAGCGCGCTGCAATTGCTCAAGACTGATATCGCCCTCCACCACTTCAATACCCGCCAGCGCAGCACGGGCTAGCAGTTCAGCACGCATCACACCAGCAACACCAGCACGATCGAGTTTAGGAGTCAGTAACTGCTGCTGAGCAACAATAAAAATATTGCTAAACACGCCATCGATAACGCGCCCCTGCGCATCCAGCAACAAGCCTTCGGCATAGGCCGGATCATGCCACTCAGCCCGTGCCAACACTTGCTCTAAACGATTAAGATGCTTTAAGCCGGCCAATAAAGGCTGCTCAGAGAGACGTAATTGGCAGTTAAATAATTGTATCCCCTGCTGCGCATGGCTAGCAGGCCAACTCGGTACAGCTGATGCTTGTAAAATACGCTGCGGCACACAAGGCTCAGGCAGTGTATAACCACGCTGGCCCGCACCACGGGTCACAATCAGCTTGCAGACGCCATCACCTAACTGCTGCATATAAGCATGCAGTTCAGATGTTAATATTTGTAGATCGCACGGGATATATAATCGCTGACAGCCTTCTGCTAAGCGCGCTAGATGGCGCTCAAGTAAAGCGGCTTGCCCATGACGCACTTTGATCGTTTCAAATACACCATCACCATAGGCCAAGCCACGGTCAGCTACCGCGATACCGTCTGCGGGCTGACCGTTAATCCAGGCTTGCACCTTTAGCTGTACCGTCGCAGTAACAGCGAACCGTTGGTACCACCAAAACCAAAGGAGTTGGACAAGACCGCATCAATTTTCATTGATTGCGGCTGGTGTGGCACAAAGTTTAGATCACAACCTGCACCTGGTGTATCCAGGTTAATGGTCGGCGGGGCAACTTGATCACGCATCGCTAAAATACTGAAAATCGCTTCAACTGCGCCGGCCGCACCTAAGAGGTGTCCAGTCATTGATTTAGTTGAGCTCACAGCAAGCGCTGACGCATGACTGCCAAACACGGTTTTTAGCGCATTGACTTCAGCCAAATCGCCGGCCGGTGTTGAGGTGCCGTGCGCATTCACATACTGCACTTGATCCGCACGCATGCCCGCATCACGCAAAGCACTGGCCATACAACGCGCGGCACCATCACCTTGTTCAGGCGGCGAAGTCATATGATAAGCATCCGCACCCATACCAAAGCCTGCTACTTCGGCATAAATCGTTGCACCACGCGCTTTAGCATGCTCAAGCTCTTCAAGTACCAAAGCCCCAGCACCGTCTGATAAAACAAAACCATCACGATCAGCATCCCAAGGGCGACTGGCCGCTTGTGGATCATCATTGCGCGTGGAGAGTGCGCGCGATGCCGCAAAACCACCCAGACCCAAGCCGCAGGCCGCCATTTCAGCGCCACCCGCTAACATCACATCTGCTTCGCCATAAGCAATATTACGCGCAGCCATGCCGATGGAGTGTGTGCCAGTGGTACAAGCTGTGGCAATCGCATAGTTGGGGCCTTGTAGACCTAACTGAATCGACAACACACCCGAAATCATATTGATAATAGAACCCGGGACAAAAAATGGTGAAATACGACGCGGACCTTGCTCAAGCAAAGTTTTACTGGTGTTTTCAATATTGGTTAAACCACCAATACCTGAACCCATCACTACACCAATACGCTCGCGGTTGGCATCCGTCACTTCAAGGCCAGAGTCTTGGATAGCTTGCAGACCGGCAGCCAGACCGTATTGAATAAACAAGTCTAAGCGGCGCGCATCTTTAGCCGGCATATACTGTTCAATATCAAAGTTTTTAATTGAGCCACCAAAACGCGTTGAAAAAGCCTCAACGTCCATGTGCTCAATCGCACTGATACCGCTTTTACCAGCTAGGACGCCTGACCAGCTTTGTGCGACATCAAGACCTAGCGGGGACAGCATACCCATCCCGGTAACTACGACACGTCTACGCGACATGGCGACAACCTCTTGTTAATGCAAAATGTACTGTACAAAAAAAAAGCCGCACACTCGTAACAAGTCGCGCGGCTTTCACTGTTGCAAAGAAACCGTTTACATTACTGCGCGTGAGCGTTGATGTAGTCGATTGCTTCTTGAACAGTAGTGATTTTCTCAGCTTTCTCATCTGGAATTTCAGTCTCGAACTCTTCTTCAAGAGCCATTACCAACTCAACTGTATCCAGTGAATCTGCGCCTAAATCGTCAACAAAAGATGCGCTGTTAGTCACGTCTTCTGCTTTAGCACCTAACTGCTCAGCAACGATTTTTTTAACGCGTTCTTCAATAGTACTCATAACCTGTATAACTCCTAAATGGAAATCTGGGCAACCCAAGCTGCCGCTTTATATAAAAAGGGTTTGCGCATTTTAAGCGAACTGCTTGCCCTTTGCGAACCACTTATTTGACCTAGCTGCGCACTATAACAAACACTGCGCATCCAGTTCTAATTCTACAAACTGCAATTATGACTCAAAACACTCAGCTTCGGTCACAATAACAGTCATTTTAACTCATATACATGCCGCCATTCACGGGAATAGTGGTTCCTGTGACATAAGAAGCCTGCTCTGATGCCAAAAAAGTCACTACGTTAGCGATTTCTTCAGCTTGACCTAAACGTCCTAATGGAATCTGGGTCAGCAAAGCATCGCGCTGTGCTTCAGGCAACTCACGGGTCATATCAGTATCAATAAAACCCGGTGCAACCGCATTGACTGTGATGGAGCGTGAGCCCACTTCACGCGCTAATGCACGGCCAAAACCTTCCAGACCGGCTTTTGCTGCGGCATAGTTTACTTGACCTGCGTTACCCATTGCACCCACTACTGAGCCAATACTGATAATACGGCCCCAGCGTGCCTTAGTCATACCGCGTAAAACAGCTTTCGACATGCGGTATAAACTGTGCAAATTCGTATCGATGACATCAAACCATTCGTCATCTTTCATGCGTAACATCAGGTTATCACGAGTAATACCCGCGTTATTGACCAGAATCAGCGGCGCGCCAAATTCAGTCTGAATGCGCTCAAGTGTCGCAGCAACTGATGCAGCGTCACAGACGTTGAGCACCATACCTACACCTTGAATACCTTTATCTTGCAGCGCCTGAGTGATGCTTTGCGCACCTTTCTCAGAGGTTGCGGTACCAATTACAGTGGCACCTTGTGCACCCAACTGCAGGGCAATGGCTTGGCCAATACCACGGCTCGCGCCGGTCACCAATGCCACCTTACCTTGTAAGCTCATGTTCTTCTCCATCTCAAAGCTGTGCAGCAACAGCTGCTGCAAATGCTTCAGGGGTATCTAAATTATAGGTGTTTACGCTTTTAATGCAGCGCTTGTTCAAGCCGGATAAGACTTTGCCTGGGCCGCATTCAACCACATCCGTCACACCCTGTGCAGCTAAACACACCATTGACTCAACCCAGCGTACTGGACTGTACAATTGCGCAAGAAGATTCTGCTCTAATACACCTAAGTCAGTCACCACTTCAGCGCTCACGTTCTGCACTAAAGCAATCTTGGGCTGCTGCCACTCAATAGCGGCTAAGGACTGGGCAAATTGCTCAGCGGCAGGCTGCATTAAAGCGCAATGCGAAGGTACGCTGACCGGCAAGGCCAGTGCACGCTTAGCACCGCGTGCTTTACAAGCAATAATCGCACGTTCAACGGCAGCTGCCGCACCAGCAATTACGACTTGGCCAGGCGCATTAAAGTTCACCGCGCTGACCACTTCACCTTCAGCTGCTTCGGCACAGGCTGCCTGCACATCGGCATCATCTAAACCTAAAATAGCCGCCATACCACCCGTACCCGCAGGCACGGCTTCTTGCATCAACTGACCACGACGCTCAACTAAACGCACCGCATCAGCTAACGATAAGCTGCCTGCAGCCACTAAAGCTGAGTACTCGCCTAAACTGTGCCCAGCAACGTATGCTGGCTGCGCCGCTGACTTGGCTTGCCACAGACGCCACAAAGCAATAGATGCCGTTAAAATAGCGGGTTGGGTTTTGTCGGTTTGATTCAAAACTTCCGCTGGACCTTGCTGAGTTAACGCCCAGAGGTCATAACCTAAAGCAGTAGAAGCTTCGGTAAAGGTATCAAGCACAATCGACTCTGCAGCACCAATGTCTGCCAGCATGCCAACGACTTGTGAGCCTTGGCCGGGGAATACAAACGCAAGAGAAGCCTTCATAACTATTATTACCTGTCATTCAACAAAGGAAGTTTGCACGCATAGAATGCGAATAACAAACCGACTATTGGATGATAAGCCTTATCCATCCGTCACACTTTACTTACATTTAGCCTGCAGCAAGCGGCATTTAAACACTATTGAGCACTTGCAAATGCTGCTGCAAGCGCTCAGACAAATCTTCTTGCACCGCCTTATAGGCCACAGTAATTGCGGCCTGGAAGGCTTGTTGCGAAGCATTGCCATGGCTTTTAACCACCACACCATCCACGCCCAGCAAACACGCGCCATTATAACGCTCTGGCGCCAACTCTGAGCGCAGCACTTTTAACAAGGGTGCGGCAAGCCAAGCCAACAACCAAGCACGCGGACCACGTCCTAAGCGCTGCTTAATCCGTGCAGCAATCATTGTTGCTAAGCCTTCACTGGATTTAAGCAGCACATTACCGACAAAACCATCGCACACCACCACATCTGCATCACCACGAAAGACACCATCGCCTTCCACATAGCCGATATAGTTAATATCAGGCATAACCTGCAACTGCGCAGCGGCCTGCTTCACCTGCTGATTACCTTTAATGGCTTCACGCCCAACATTCAATAGAGCAACGCGTGGATTAGCCACACCTTGAATCTGTACTGCAGCCGACCCCATTAGAGCAAACTGCACCAACTGCTGTGCACTCACATCAACATTAGCGCCCAAATCCAATAGATGCGTCTCACCATTTAAAGTAGGCAAGGCCGTCATAATGGCAGGCCGTTCAATATGCGGTAAGGGGTGTAAAATATGCTTGGCCAAAGCCATTAAGGCACCGGTATTACCGGCACTGACACAGGCTTGCACCTGCCGATCACGCACCAACTGCAGAGCGACACGCATCGATGAGTCTGACTTCGTACGCAAAGCTTGCGCAGGTAAGTCGTCCATCGCGATACTTTCGCTGGCATGCTGAATACTGAGGCGGGAATAATCAACTTGAGAGCATTGAGCCAGAATAGACTCAATAATTGCAGAATCACCCACCAACACTAAGCGCAGGCGCGGGTGTTCTTCTAGACTTTTTACCGATGCACAAACAACAAGGCGGGGACCGAAGTCCCCGCCCATTGCATCAATCGCTATCGCTGAACCGGTCAAGGTTTACTCAGCAGAATCCTTCGCGATCACTTGACGACCACGGTACACACCTTCTGGTGATACATGGTGACGCAAGCGTAGATCACCAGTGCTCTGCTCTACAGTCAAAGCGCTTGAGGTGAGTGCGTCGTGTGAACGGCGCATGTCACGTGCGGAACGGGATTTCTTGCTCTTCTGAACAGCCATAATTATAAACTCCTAAACGTTTGGGTCACGCTTTAATTGCGCCAATACACTGAATGGGTTGGACCTTGTAACCGCATTCTTGCTCGTCTCGGACTCGATGAGTCCAGCCGGTTGCTGGCATTCTTCAGGTGGGTGCATCGGGACAATCGGCAAAGAGAGCAATAACTCATCTTCAATCAATGCCAATAAATCCAAAGGCTCTTCACCTACTTCAAGTACGTCATACCCTTGCGGGAAGTGTAGCTCTTCTGTACCCGGTACAACTATGGCATACAGATACTCACCACTGACAGGTATGACCGCTTCATCCAAGCAACGCTGGCAGATCATCCTAACCTCCGATTCAAGCTTCAGTTGCATTACTGCTACTTTCTGCTCGTCGCGGCTAAACTCAAACGCTACCCGAACAAGTCCGGCAGTGTCTGTCAGCAATTCGCAGACCCTAGAAAAATCAGCCAAAAGCAGCTCACCCGTTAAGGTAATGCCACGATCTGCAAGTTTTCGCGGATCAACGTGAGGAGGAATCGGTGCATTTATCATAGGCGCGATATTCTATGGATAGACTCAGCAACTGTCAAAGGATATTGTCCCTGACTTGATTCAATCTTGACCTTGACTGCAAAAGCTAGCCATCATTCGCACGCTCAACACAGCAAAGTAAATATTGTTTCTACGCTGATGTATTATATGCCAAACTCAATCTGTATAAAATATTAGTAAGGTCTTATGTCAACTCTGCTTTTTAGTTTGTTTGCTGCGGTATTTTACGGTGCTACCTGCTTATACCTTATAAGCTGCTTGTCGCGCCGTGTGCCTTTTAATAAAGCGCTGATCACCAGCATCACTGCGCTGGGTTTTGTTGCGCAAGGCCTACAGCTGTCTGCGCTATTGCTATCAGAGCAAGGCTTATTGCTGAGCATGTTTAATGTCGCCAGCTTAATCACCTTCTCGATTACCGGCTGCGTATTGCTGTGCTTAACGCGCATCTCTGTCCATATACTGTTATTACCTTTATTGAGTTTGAGCGCTACGACTGTGCTCTGCGCGCAGTTTATGCCGCAAGGTAACTTATCCCCCATTAATGAAGCACCCGGCATTCTTGCGCATATTCTCTTGTCCATTCTGGCCTACGGCATGATTACCATTGCTGTATTTCAGTCGTTGATCTTACTGATCCAAGATCAGCAGCTGCGCAAACGCCCCGTATCCACTTTGATTAAGCACTTTCCACCATTGCAAAGTATGGAAAGCCTGCTGTTCGGTTTCTTATGGGCGGGCTGGTTACTACTTTCATTATCCCTAGTGAGCGGCTGGTTGTTTTTAGACAACTTATTCGCCCAGCACCTAGTGCACAAAACCATTTTATCCTGCATTGCCTGGCTGGTATTCGCCATTCTACTCTGGGGCCGTCACCAACTCGGCTGGCGCGGACACAAAGCTATTCGCTGGACTGTTGCCGGCTTCCTCTTACTGATGCTGGCCTATTTCGGCAGTAAATTAGTCCGTGAATTTATCTTAGTTATTTGAGGCTTTTTGCTTGTGGACGATATGCACATCAGCTATCTGTTAGGTTTGCTGGTTTTTTTGATTCTTTGTTCAGCATTTTTCTCCAGCTCAGAAACAGGCCTCTTAAGCCTAAACCGCTATAGATTGCGCCACATGAGCCGCGAAGGAAACCGTAACGCGCAACGTGCACAACACTTGCTGAGCAAGCCTGACCGCTTACTGGGCACCATTTTAGTCGGCAATAACGTGGTCAATATATTGGCCGCCTCGATTGCTACTGTGATTTGCGTCGAGTTGTGGGGCGACGCTGGCGTGGTCATAGCAACAGTATCCCTGACCATTGTGGTGCTGATTTTTGGTGAAATAACCCCAAAAACCTTAGCTGCTTTGCGCCCAGAGTTGATCGCCTTTCCTGCCAGCCGGGTTATTTTACTGCTCATGACGCCGCTCTACCCTATTGTCTGGCTGACTGGTGCGATCAGTAACAGCTTGCTGCGTATGATAGGTATAGACCCTCGCCACCACTCATCAGAAAGCTTATCGACTGAAGAACTGCGTAGCGTGGTACGTGAAGCAGGACAAGAGCTGCCGGGCAATCGTCAAGATATGCTACTGGGCATCTTGGACCTGGAAAAAGTCACAGTGAATGACATTATGATTCCGCGCAATGAAGTGTTCGGTATTGACCTCAACAGCAACCTAGATCAAATCATTTGGCAATTGCGCACTACTACACACACGCGCCTGCCGCTGTACCGCGAGAATATTAACCAGATTATTGGTGTGATTCATATGCGCCAAATTGCGCGCTTATTAACGCTCAACAAGCTGACGCATAACGACCTACAAGAAGCCTGTAGTGATCCGTACTTCGTACCTGAAAGCACACCACTATCCACACAACTGCTCAATTTTCAAAAGCATAAGCGTCGTATTGGTATCGTGGTAGATGAATATGGTGATGTAGAAGGGATTGTAACTTTAGAAGATATTCTTGAAGAGATTGTGGGTGAGTTCAGCGACCATGATCGCCGTGCGGTGCCGGAAGTACGCCAACTCAGTGATGGCAGTTACACCATTGATGGCACAGCCTATATCCGCGATATCAATAAAGCGCTGGAGTGGGAATTACCCAGCGACGGCCCCAAGACCTTAAATGGCTTAATCACAGAAATTCTTGAGTTTATTCCAGAAGGCGCAGTCTGTATTCAGGTTGGCCCTTACTATGTAGAAACTCTGGAAATTAAAGACAACCGAGTCAGTCGCGCCCGCTTATGGGAAAGTCTCTGACTCGGTTGCGCAAGTGATTACAAGGTCACTTGAATCTGACTGATGACCTGCAGCGCCTTAGCACGAGCGGCATCGACATTCGCCGCTTGCGCCAACGCCACCCCCATACGGCGCTCACCCTCCACAGCGGGCTTACCGAACAAGCGCAATGCAGTATCTGGCTCTTGTAACGCTTGCGCTAAACCTGCAAAAGCAGTTTGCGTGGAATGACCTTGCACCAAGAGTACGGCAGAGGCTGTGGCGCCCAGTTGGCGAATGGCTGGAATAGGTAAGCCTAAAATCGCGCGCGCATGCAAGGCAAACTCAGATAAGTCTTGCGACATTAAGGTCACCAAGCCGGTATCGTGCGGCCGCGGCGAGACTTCGCTAAACCACACGTCATCACCCTTCACAAACAACTCAACACCAAACACACCACGACCACCCAAAGCATCGGTAATACTCTGTGCAATACCCTGTGCTGCTGCCAGCGCCACAGGACTCATCACCTGCGGCTGCCACGATTGCACATAGTCACCGCGCTCTTGTAGATGCCCTATAGGCTCACAAAAGCTCGTGCCGTCAATATGACGCACTGTCAGCAAGGTGATCTCATAATCAAAGTCAATAAAGCCTTCAACAATCACACGCCCAGCACCGGTGCGCCCACCCTCTTGAGCGGTTTTCCAGGCAGCACTGAGGTCTTCTGCACTGCGCAGAACACTTTGCCCTTTACCCGACGAACTCATCAGCGGCTTCACCACGCAGGGATAACCGACCTGCTCAACGCCTGCACAATACTCAGCATAATTGTCTGCAAAGCAGTAAGGCGAGGTCGGCAAGGCTAAATCTTCAGCCGCCAAGCGGCGAATACCCTCACGATCCATAGTCAGCTGTGCTGCCCGCGCGGTAGGAATAACCGTAAAGCCTTCAGCTTCTAATTCAACTAAAGTGGCTGTGGCAATGGCCTCAATCTCTGGGACGATATAGTCAGGCTTTTCCAGCTCAATCACCGCGCGCAAGGCGGCATCATCAAGCATATTAATCACGTGGCTGCGGTGCGCGACTTGCATTGCCGGGGCGTTGGCATAGCGATCAACGGCAATCACTTCAACACCAAAGCGCTGTAATTCAAGGGCGACTTCTTTGCCTAACTCACCTGAACCACAGAGTAAAACACGCACTGCGCTCGTTGATAATGGCGTTCCTATACGGGGCATTACATATCCTCATTGATTAACTGAGCAAACCTTGCTCTTGAGCACGGACGTGCGCATGGTGCAGCACCTCACGGCGCTCTTCATTGGTCATCTTACCCCAGCGACTGATCTCTTGACCCGTACGCTGGCAGCCCATACAGACATCATCGATATCTAAAGCACACAAGCTGACACACGGGGATTTAACCGGTTTTTCAGCGATTTTAAAGGGTGTCGTCATAATCTTCCTGTAACTGTTGGGCATAACGCTGAGCATTATGCACATAATTGCCAGCATTGGCCTCTAGGTTACTTTTTTGCTCAGCCGTCAGCTCGCGCACGACTTTACCGGGAGAACCCACTACTAAACTGCCATCGGGGATCTCTTTGCCTTCAGCAATTAAAGCATTAGCACCGATAATGCAGTGCTTACCAATCTTGGCACCATTAAGAATCACCGCACCAATCCCGATCAAGCTGTGATCGCCGACAGTGCAGCCATGCAGCATAGCGTTATGGCCCACGGTGACGCCTTTACCCAAGGTTAAGGGCCAGCCCATATCGGTATGCATCACAGTGCCGTCTTGCACATTACTGTTCTCACCAATATGAATTAACTCGTTATCACCCCGCAACACAGCGTTAAACCAGACACTGGCACCCGCCTCTAAACGCACTTTACCAATCACAACTGCAGTCGGTGCAATCCAACTCTCGGGATGGGCATCCACTCGACTCTGAGCTAAACGGTATTTCATCGGTCATTCCTTTTATGATTGTTATTTAGACTTCTTTTTTACTTAATTGCGGTGGCTCATGCAAAACGATATCGGTGTCGTACACTAAATTCACTAACTCCACCAACATTAAAGCTGTCAGCCCCCAAATCTTATAGCCGGCAAAATGGTAGCTGGGCACATACCAAGTACGGCCTAAGTAGTCGATGCGATGGGTATTACGGCGCGGATCCGTTGCAAAAAAATCCAGTGGCACCGAAAAAATCGAATCAATCTCACCGGCATTGGCGGTGTATTCCACTGCTTCTGGAATAAAACCCACATAAGGCGTGACCTTGACACCATGACGTGAAATAACTTGGCTGAGCGGCCCCACCACTTGCACTAGGTCAGGAGCCAAACCCACTTCTTCATGGGTTTCACGCAAGGCAGTACGGATCAGGTCTTGATCCTCTGGGTCGCGCCGCCCACCAGGGAAAGCCACTTCACCACCATGGGTAGACAGGTTTTGTGCGCGTAGCGTTAACAGCAACTCAGGGTTGCCCGTACGCGTGAGTGGCATGAGTACCGCGGCTTCACGTGCCTGCTCAGGCAGCAACAAAGAACGCGGCGAGTAGCTTTGAATTCGCTTAGTAACATTCTCAAACATCGGCATGCTCTATACCTCAAGATGTCTTTATCATGCCAGAAGCCTAGGCAGCACCCAAGTAACTTATACACTGCGCAGGTAAAAGTATGTTATTGACTGTGTGTGTGCACAGATCGCTACTTACAGACAATATGATTAGAATAGTCGCGGCATTGATTCAGCTTTTCTAAGCTGCTGTTTTAGCTCAATTTTGGATAGATTTTTTATGCGCGCTTTATGTATTGCAGTGTTATTGGCTCTACCATTTTTAAGTTACGCTAACTCAGCCCAGAGCAGCATGCCATCTATTGATAAAATCTTAGTGGTGAAGTCTGAACGCAAGCTGCACTTAATGCGCGGCGATACCGTGGTGAAATCATACCGTGTGTCGCTGGGTAAAAAACCCGGCCCCAAGCAACACGAGGGTGATCAGCGTACACCGGAAGGGATTTACTCGATTAATTGGCGTAAACACAGTGATAACTTTAATTTAGCCATGCATATTTCGTATCCAAATACTCATGACCTAAAGCGCTCTGCAGAAACCGGCTTACCGCCGGGCAATATGATTATGCTGCACGGGACACCGGATGATGAAGAGTACCCTGAGTGGTTTTTCAATACGCTCGATTGGACTGAAGGTTGTATTGCTTTGACCAATTCAGATATGGAAGAAGTGTGGAAGTCGGTGCAGGATGGGACTTTGATTGAGATTCAGCCTTAGTTTTTAAGTATGTATGGTGTGTACAAAGCTAAGAGCAAAAGCTTGTTGCGAGTTATGTGCATGTCGTACCTTGTTTATGCTGCTTTTCCCTCCACGGGGCGTCCCGCCCCAAGTCGGGCGCTGCGCCATCCTTGGCTTCGCTTGTCGCAGCACAAACAAGGCACTCATTGATCAGCGGTGTTGAATTCACTGCCCTAGCAGGCCACAAAAAGCATTATCGTAGGGTGGGCATTTATGCCCACGCGGTACGAAATGCATGACTTTATATTTATAACTCCCGTGACCGCAGGCATAAATGCCCGCACTACGATGATCTAAATGCGCCATATAAACTGTAGATAGCACAACGCCGCTGACTGGCAGCGGCGTTGTTGGTGTTAGCCGACTAACTTAGTCGACCCACACTCGCGCATTACGGAACATACGTAACCATGCGCCATCGTCTTGCCACTCATCGGGCTTCCACGAGTTTTGCACAGCACGGAACAGACGCTCAGGGTGCGGCATCATAATGGTCACACGACCATCACGGTTGGTTAAACCAGTGATACCTTTGGGCGAGCTGTTCGGGTTAGCCGGGTAACGCTCGGTCACCTTGCCATAGTTATCCACATAACGCAGACCCACACAGCCTGACACATCTGATTCCAGCATTGCATCATGACTTGCATACTCAGCATGACCTTCACCATGCGCGACAACCACAGGCAAACGTGAACCGGCCATCCCTTGCAGGAAGATTGATTGCGATTCTTGCACCTCAACCATCGCCACACGCGCTTCAAACTGCTCAGACTGGTTACGCACAAAACGTGGCCAGAACTCTGAACCTGGAATCAGCTCATTGAGGTTAGACAGCATCTGACAACCGTTACACACACCTAAGGTGAAACTGTCATCGCGATCAAAGAATGCTGAGAACGCATCACGCGCACGGCTGTTGAACAGGATGGACTTAGCCCAACCCTCACCCGCACCTAAAACGTCACCGTAAGAGAAACCACCGCAGGCCACTAAGCCTTTGAAGGTTTCTAAATCAACACGGCCCGCCAAGACATCGCTCATATGCACGTCAACTGCAGCGAAACCGGCACGGTCAAAGGCCGCAGCCATTTCCACGTGGCCATTAACACCCTGCTCACGCAATACTGCCACACGTGGACGCACACCTTTTTTGATATAAGGCGCACTGATGTTCGCATTGATATCAAAGGTCAGCTTGGCCGATAAGCCTGGATCGTCTTGATCAAGCAGGTTTTCAAACTCTTGCTCAGCACACTCAGCGTTATCGCGCAGGCGCTGAATCTGGTAGCTGGTCTCAGTCCAGGTGCGCTGCATTAAGCGACGCTCACCGCTAAACAGTGTTTGACCCGCAAGGCTGATTTTAACTGCATCACCAGCCACTGGGCGACCAATCACACTCACGCAATCAGCTAGACCAGCGCCAGCAAAGGCAGCTAAGACGGCATCAACATCGGCACTCAACACCTGCACTACTGCACCTAACTCTTCGTTGAGTAATGCAGCATTCGCCTGCTCAGCAGTGATATTCAGCGCATCTAAATTAATGTCTAAACCACAACGACCGGCAAAGGCCATCTCGACCACAGTAGTGAACAAGCCACCATCCGAACGGTCGTGGTAAGCCACTAAACGCTGCTGCGCATTCAAGCTCTGCACCGTCTCAAAGAAAGCTTTCAGATCTGCTGCACTATCAACATCCGGCGTGCTCTGGCCAACCTGGCTGTACACCTGCGCAAAGATTGACGCGCCTAAACGGTTTTGACCACGGCCCAAATCAATCAAGATTAAAGCACTGTCACCTTTATCCAAACGCAGTTGCGGCGTCATGGTTTGGCGAATATCAGGCACCGGTGCAAAACCGGTGATCACCAATGACAATGGCGAGGTCACTGACTTATCAGTACCTTCATCTTGCCAGCTGGTTTTCATCGACATCGAGTCTTTACCCACTGGGATGGTAATTCCCAGCTCGGGGCACAACTCCATACCTACGGCGTGCACTGTGTCATATAGACGTGCATCTTCGCCTGGGTGACCGGTAGCAGCCATCCAGTTCGCCGACAAACGAATATCAGAAATCTTATTAATGCGAGCAGCGGCAAGGTTAGTCACTGCTTCACCGACGGCCATGCGGCCAGACGCTGGCGCATCAAGAATAGCCAATGGCGTACGCTCACCCATCGCCATTGCTTCACCGACATAAGCATCAAAGCTGCTGGCAGTGACTGCGCAATCGGCGACTGGCACTTGCCATGGGCCGACAAACTGATCACGGGCCACTAAACCCGTCACACTGCGGTCACCAATAGTAATCAGGAAGCTTTTGCTACCCACAGCTGGGTGACGCAAAATACGATCTGTAGCTTCTTTTAAGTCAAAGCTCGCAGCAGCGAAATCATCGGTCAATTCGGTTTCGCGGGTTACCGTGCGGTGCATACGTGGCGGCTTGCCCAGCAACACATCCAGTGGCATATCCACTGGTTTGTTATCAAAATGGCTATCTGTGACAGTCAAATGACGCTCTTCCGTCGCTTCACCCACTACGGCAAACGGGCAACGCTCACGCTCACAAATCGCAGCGAAACGCTCAAGGTTCTCGGGTTTAACCGCCATCACATAGCGTTCTTGCGACTCGTTACACCAAATTTCCAGCGGGCTCATGCCCGGTTCGTCATTGGGTACATTACGCAAGTTAAAGATACCGCCACGGCCCGCATCATTCACCAACTCTGGGAAAGCATTGGATAAACCACCCGCGCCCACGTCATGAATAAAGCTGATCGGGTTATCCTCACCCAACTGCCAGCAACGGTCGATCACTTCTTGGCAACGACGCTCCATTTCTGGGTTTTCGCGCTGCACTGAAGCAAAATCTAAATCAGCCGAGGACGCACCAGTCGCCATAGACGAGGCTGCACCACCACCTAAACCAATCAACATGGCTGGACCGCCCAGTACAATCAACTTACTACCAACGGCAATATCGTCTTTTTGTACATGTTCGGCACGAATGTTACCCAAACCACCGGCCAACATAATCGGCTTGTGATAACCGCGTACTTCAGCGCCTTGTGCAGTGTTAATCGACTGCTCAAAGGTACGGAAATAACCCGTAATCGCTGGGCGACCAAACTCGTTATTAAACGCCGCGCCACCCAGAGGGCCTTCAAGCATAATATCCAGAGCAGTGACAATGCGATCAGGTTTGCCGTACGCCACTTCCCACGGCTGGATATAGCCTGGGATATTCAGGTTCGATACGGTAAAGCCAGTTAAACCAGCTTTTGGCTTCGAGCCACGACCGGTTGCACCTTCGTCACGAATCTCACCACCGGAACCGGTTGATGCACCAGGGAATGGCGCAATCGCGGTTGGGTGGTTATGCGTTTCAACTTTCATCAAGATATGAATTGGCTCTTGATGCGCAGCGTATTCGCCGGTGACTGGGTCTGGGAAGAAACGGCCGGCGGTAAAGCCTTCAATCACCGAAGCGTTATCGCTATAAGCCGACAACACACCTTCACTGTTCATCTGGAAGGTGTTTTTGATCATGGCAAACAAAGATTTCTCTTGCGCCTGACCATCCACATCCCAGCTGGCGTTAAAGATCTTATGACGGCAATGCTCAGAGTTGGCCTGAGCGAACATCATCAATTCAATATCATGCGGGTTGCGACCGAGCTTTTTAAAGCTGGTGACCAGGTATTCAATTTCGTCTTCAGCTAAGGCTAGGCCGAGCTCAACGTTGGCTTTTTCAAGGCTCTCAACACCACCTTCAAGCACATCAACCACTGCCAATGGGCGTGGCTGCGCATGGCTGAATAAAGCGGACGCTTCTTCCATGGCGCCAAGCACCAATTGCGTCATACGGTCATGCAGTACAGCTTCAATCAACTGTGCTTGCGCATCGCTGTAGTCGCCAGTGATGTAATAGGCCAGACCGCGCTCGATGCGCTCAATCTTAGCCAAACCGCAATTTTTTGCGATATCGGTGGCTTTACTCGACCAAGGTGAAATTGTGCCAAAGCGTGGCACCACTAAAAACAGGCGACCGCTTGGCTCTTGGCTTGGCACACTGGGGCCATACTTGAGTAAACGGCTAAGGACTTGGCCTTCTTCACTGCTTAACGCAGCTGAAACCTCAACAAAATGAGCAAACTCAGCGTACACAGCGCTGACAGAGGGAACCTTCTGACGTAGTTGTTCAAAAAGTTTCTCGTGGCGAAAAGCAGAAAGGGCAGGTGCGCCGCGCAAGATCAGCATCGTCGTGACAGCCTCGAAAAGTTGTATGAAATGGGGCCATATTCTAGTGCCCACAGCGATAAATAACCATCCAAATCTAGCATTTAGCTATTTATTGCCTGATACACCGCATCGACTGCCGATCCTAAGCACACTCAACACTGCTTTTCTTTGCTGCAATCCGATGCACTTGCGTATACTGCGCGCATGCGTTCACTGATATTAACCCCCATACGCGCCCTATTCGTTGGCTGCGTTTTGCTTTTTATGCTGATGCTGAGCAGTTGTGGTAAGCCACCCACAACTCTGGAGCGCATTCAGGAGCAGGGCATTTTGCATGTTATTACCCGCAACAGTCCCTCCACTTATTTCCAAGACCGCAACGGTGAAACCGGTTTTGAATATGAACTGATTAAGCACTTCGCTGAACAACTGGGCGTGGAGCTTAAAATTGAAACAGCTGACAACCTTGATCAATTATTTAACAGTCTAGGCACAAAGGATGGTCCAGTGCTCGCAGCTGCAGGTTTAGTGATGAACCCGGAACGCTTAGACCATGTGCGCTTTTCTGATTCTTATCTCGATGTGTCTTCACAATTTATTTACCACCAAAAGAATCAACGCCCCAAGCAAGCCCAGCATTTGGTCGGCAAAACCATACTGGCCCTTAAAGGCAGTATTCATGAAAACAACCTCAAGACCCTGAAACAGACAGTACCAGAGCTGGACTACGCAGTCTCAGATCAAGTGGAAAGCGTCGATTTATTACGCATGGTCGATGAGCAACAAATTGATCTGGCGTTGGTGAACTCCAATCAAATGGCAATGAATCAAGTTTACTTTCCCAACATTCGCGTAGCCTTTACCCTGCAAGCCCATCACCCTCTGAGCTGGGCTATTGCATCGGGCGCGGACGTCAGCTTACTTAATGAAATCAATCGCTTTTTAGCCAATGCCAAACAATCAGGCTTACTCCAGCACCTGACTGAACGCTATTACGGACACGTGGATATTTTAGGCTATGTGGGAGCTAACGCTTTTGCTCGGCATTTACAGCAACGCCTGCCTAATTATGAAGCAAGCTTTCGCGCAGCCGCTAAAGAACATAGCGTGGATTGGCGCTTATTGGCTGCCATGGGCTATCAAGAGTCACACTGGCTACCGACCGCCACATCCAAAACGGGTGTGCGTGGCTTAATGATGCTGACCTTGCGCACCGCACAAGCGATGGGCGTCAAAAACCGCCTCGACCCCAAGCAAAGTATTCAAGGTGGTGCGCGTTATATTGCTTTACTGATGTCGCAATTACCCGAAAGTATTTACCCAGCTGACCGCATTTGGTTTGCCTTAGCTGCCTATAACGTTGGCATGGGGCATCTGGATGACGCTCGTAAACTGACACTTGCCGAAGGGCTTGATCCAAACAAATGGTTGGACGTTAAGACTATTTTGCCTCGTTTAGCGCAAAAGCAATGGTATAGCAAAACCCGTTACGGCTATGCCCGTGGTGGCGAGCCAGTGCATTTTGTCAATAATATCCGTCGTTATTACGATATTTTAACTTGGGTCACGCAACCACAAATTGAAGGCACCAGCATCAGCAGCGGCAGCATGCATATTCCAGGCTTAGCCCCGAATAACGCAGGCAGCAAGCCTACTGACCCTGAGTTGCTTTCTGAGTAGCAGTCTTACGGCGAGCCTTAAAAAAGCTCTTGAGTAATTGCGCTGACTCATCGGCCAGTATGCCGCCGGTTATAGTCACCCGATGATTTAAAAAACTCTGCGCAAAGAAGCAACCCTGACTTTCCACCGCACCCGCACGCGGCTCATTAGCAGCAAACACCACTCGCGCAATACGTGCATGCACCATTAAGCCAGCACACATATGACAGGGCTCTAAGGTTACGTACAAGGTTGTATTGGGTAAACGATAGTTCTGCATTTGCGTCGCAGCATCGCGAATCGCCTGCACTTCAGCATGCGCACTGGGGTCATTTAAACGAATGGGGCTGTTATAACCACGCCCAATGATAACGCCATCCTGCACTAAAACAGCACCCACAGGCACTTCACCGATAGCAGCGCCCTGCTCCGCTAAGCGTAATGCCTCAGCCATAAACAACTCATCGTCTGCGTGCTGATCATTTGGTTCTTGCATGACTTCTCTCACAATAAAAAACGGCGAACCCATATCAAGGGTTCGCCGTTAAGATCTGACTCATAAAGGTGACGTTTGCTAGGTGGGTTAAATTTTACCGCATCGATCACCACAACACGAATCAGTAGACGTGAGGATCGTTTAACCCATGCAGCAATAAAGAGAACTTAAGCCCGCGCCGCCTGCAGAATCATCTCTGCGGCTTTCTCCGCGATCATAATAATCGTCGCGCTAGGGTCACCTGTAGTAATTCTAGGCATCACTGAGCCATCCACCACTCTCAGTCCTTCGATTCCATGCACTTGCAGCTTATCGTTGACCACTGCCAGTTCGTCATGCCCCATTTTACAGGTGCCCACCGCTTCATAGTTGACCAAGCAAGTGTCACGGAAGAATGCATCGAGCTCCTCATCACTCTGACACTCAACACCCGGCAGATACTCGCGACCACGGTAAGGATCGTAGGCCTTTTGCGCGAAAATATTTCGGGCAATGCGCACACCTTTACGCAACACCTCAAGATCGCGCTTATCAGATAAATAATTAGCATCAATAATAGGCTTATCCATTGGATCAGCTGAGCGTAAGCGTAACTGGCCACGACTTTCGGGTCGCGTTAAAATCACCAAATTCGTCACACCATGTTCTTTGGCTGGCTTATCGCTGCCGGTCAAAATGGGCACCAAATAATACTTCAAATCAAGCTCACCATGCTCTTGGGTACCGGAGCGTAAGTAAGCAATGGCTTCAATACTATTACTGGCTAAAGGACCACCACGGGTTAGCAAGTAACGAATACCCGCCTTTATCTTAGTGAAGTTACTGCTCACTAATTTATAGTCAGTCACCGGCAAGGGGCAGGTCATTTGTACAGCCGTACCGATGTGATCATGCAAGTTCTGCCCAACACCTTTCAAATCAACCTTAGCTTCGATACCCAGTTCGCGCAGATGATCAGCATCACCAATCCCTGACAGCATTAACAGTTGTGGCGATTGAAAAGTACCGCTACTGCAAATCACTTCACGCGCAGCGTATGCACACTGAGTCACAGAGTCCTGTTGATACTCGACACCAATCACGCGCAAACCATCAAACAGTAACTTGGTCGCATGCGCATTGATTTCGATATGCAGGTTTTCACGCCCTTTAATAGGTTTTAAGTAGGCGACTGCGGTACTGATGCGACGCCCGTTTTTAATCGTACTGTCGCAGGGCCCAAAGCCTTCAGGTTTAGCACCATTATGGTCATCGCTATAAGGAAAACCTGCTTGCTGCGCGGCATCTAACCAGGCTAGTTGAGCAAGATTTTTCACCTTTGCCTGAGTCACATGCAGAGGTCCGCTAGCACCGTGAAACTCACTCTCACCGTGCTCATAACATTCTGCACGCTTAAAGTAAGGCAAGACTTCTTTATATGACCAGCCTGAGTTACCCATGCTGGCCCATAGATCAAATATTTCTGGAGCGCCACGGCTATAACACATCCCGTTAATCGAACTACTACCGCCTAAAACCTTACCGCGCGCATCATGTAAGACACGATTATTCAGATTCTTTTGCGGTGCCGTTTGATAGTTCCAGCTGTTTTTACCATTTTGCAGCAGCAAGAAAAAACCTGCCGGCATATGAATCAGCGGACTGCTATCCTGACCGCCGGCTTCAAGTAGCAAAACCTTGTGTTGGGGATTTTCTGACAGTCGATTTGCCAACACACAGCCTGCTGATCCTGCCCCAATGACAATAAAATCATACTCAGTTCCATTTGCCATAATTATTCTTATTTGCCTCGATCAGTTAGTGACCCTTGCCTTCCATGCAAGAAGTGACGGTTAAACTTTAAGTGATCGACAAAGGCGTTGACGCACCAACTGTGCCCTGTATATCTGGCTCCCCTTGCCCACCAAAACACACGATAGAGCCTAAGCATTGCTATAGGCTCACACTCCAAGCGTAAAGGATAGCTGCTGAATCATCTAACCTAAATGGAGTAGATTTACTCAAACTAGAGCGGTAACTGCAGCGAGCCCACAGCCAGTCTGCAATCAAGGTAAAGCATCATCTTTAAGATACAAAAAAGCCCATACATATATGGGCTTTAATGCAATCAACTAACGCTTAATGCGAGCGTAAAATCACTCCCACTCAATGGTCGCTGGTGGCTTGCTTGACACGTCATAGACCACACGTGAAATGCCTTCGATTTCATTGATAATACGGCCTGAAACCTTTTCTAATAAATCGTACGGTAAGTGCGCCCAGCGTGCCGTCATAAAGTCGATGGTTTCTACCGCTCGCAGTGAGACGACCCAAGCGTAACGACGCGCATCACCCACCACACCAACCGACTTCACCGGCAAGAAGACGGTAAAAGCTTGACTGGTTTTTTCATACCAACCCGCTTTACGTAACTCTTCGATAAAAATATGATCCGCTTGACGCAACAAGTCAGCATATTCTTTAGTCACTTCACCGAGAATGCGCACACCAAGACCAGGGCCGGGGAACGGATGACGGTAAACCATATCGTGTGGCAGACCGAGTTCAACGCCCAGCTTACGCACTTCGTCTTTAAACAATTCGCGCAGGGGTTCAACCAGCTCAAACTTCATATCTTCCGGCAAGCCGCCCACGTTGTGGTGTGATTTAATCACATGCGCTTTACCGCCCTTAATCGCTGCAGACTCAATCACGTCAGGATAAATCGTACCCTGCGCGAGGAAATCAATACCTTCTAACTTACTGGCTTCTTCATCAAAGACTTCAATAAATGTGCGACCAATAATTTTACGTTTTGCTTCTGGATCAGTCTCACCTTTAAGTAAATCTAAGTAACGCTGTTCAGCATCGACACGGATGACTTTAACACCCATATTATCAGCGAACATGCGCATCACTTGATCGCCTTCATGCAGGCGCAACAGACCGTGATCCACAAACACACAAGTCAACTGATTGCCAATCGCCTTATGCAGTAACGCCGCCACGACCGATGAATCCACACCACCCGACAGACCCAGTAACACTTTACGATCGCCGACTTGCGCACGTACTGTAGCAATCGCATCTTCTACAATATTAGCTGGAGTCCATAATGCGGCACAGGCACAAATATCCAACACAAAGCGGCTGAGGATATCTGCACCTTGAGTTGTATGCGTCACTTCAGGATGGAACTGCAAACCGTAATAGTGACGATCTGCATCTGCCATACCAGCAATTGGGCAACTCTCGGTGCTAGCAATGGTGGTGAAACCTTCTGGCAAGGCAGTCACTTTATCGCCATGACTCATCCACACATCCAAGCCGCTCGGTGACGCTGCCGTCGCTGCATCACGCAAACCATCGAGCAACGCGTTTTCTGCAACAACGCTGACGCGGGCAGCACCAAACTCACGCACATTTGAGCCTTGCACCTGCCCACCCAATTGCTGCGCCATAGCTTGCATGCCGTAGCACACTCCCAGCACAGGGATTTGTAAGTCAAAAACCAACTGCGGTACACGTGGACTGTCATTCACATGCACAGACTCAGGGCCACCGGACAAGATGATACCGCGCGGATTAAACGCACGAATCACGTCTTCACTGACATCAAAGGGGTGAATTTCGCAGAATACGCCGATACCGCGAATACGACGTGCGATCAACTGGGTGTATTGTGAGCCGAAATCTAAAACTAAAATGCGATGAGCATGAATATCTTGAGCAGCCATGGGATAAGTCTCAATAACAGTTTATAAACCTATTAAAAGATAAACCGCCTAAATACGGCGGTTTATCTAACGAATATGAGCGCAGCTTAGCTGACTCGATAGTTCGGTGCTTCTTTGGTAATTTGTACATCGTGCACGTGGGACTCAGCCATACCCGCACCGGTGATACGCACGAACTCAGGTTCAGTACGCATCTGCTCGATGGTGGCACAACCGGTGTAACCCATTGATGCGCGTAATCCACCCATCAACTGGTGAACAATGGCAGCAATCGCGCCTTTATAAGGTACGCGACCTTCAATACCTTCAGGAACGAGCTTTTCAGCACCGCCACTGGTGTCTTGGAAGTAACGATCCGATGAGCCCTGCGCTTGTGCCATAGCACCGAGCGAGCCCATACCACGGTAAGACTTGTATGAACGACCTTGGAACAATTCAATTTCACCTGGTGACTCTTCAGTACCGGCAAACATTGAGCCCATCATCACTGCATCCGCACCAGCTACAATGGCTTTGGATAAGTCGCCAGAGAAGCGAATACCGCCGTCAGCAATCATAGGTACGCCTGTACCTTTAAGAGCAGCAGAAACGTTAGCAATCGCAGAAATCTGTGGCACACCCACACCGGCAACAATACGCGTGGTGCAGATTGAGCCTGGACCAATACCAACTTTAACCGCATCTGCGCCGGCTTCAACCAAAGCTAAAGCAGCTGCGCCAGTGGCGATATTACCGCCGATCACTTGCACTTCTGGGAAGTTTTCCTTCACCCAACGCACGCGATCCAGTACACCTTTAGAGTGACCGTGCGCTGTATCCACAACGATGACGTCAATACCAGCAGCAGCTAACGCAGTGACGCGCTCAGCCGTATCCGCACCGGTACCTACCGCCGCACCCACACGCAGACGGCCTTGGCTGTCTTTAGACGCGAGCGGATAGCTTTTAGCTTTTTCGATATCGCGGAAAGTGACCATACCGCGCAACTGAAACTTGTCATTAACCACCAGCATTTTTTCAATGCGGTGCTCATAGAGTTTAGTTTTGATGTCTTCTAGGCCTGTGCCTTCTTGCACAGTCACTAACTGCTCTTTGGGCGTCATAATCGCCGTCACAGTGTCGCCTGCATTGGGAGTGTAACGCAGGTCACGACCGGTCACGATACCCACCAATTGATTATCTGCACCAATCACAGGGAAGCCAGAAAAACCCAACTCGTCTGCACGCTTGAGCAAATCAATGATTTTAGTATCGGCAGTTACAGTAACAGGATCATGCACGATAGCAGTTTCATAGCGCTTAACTTTGCGCACTTCAGCTGCTTGCTGTTCAACTGTCATGTTTTTATGAATGATACCGATGCCGCCTTCTTGTGCCATAGCAATGGCCAAGCGCGACTCAGTAACGGTGTCCATTGCTGCAGAAAGCAACGGAATATTAAGTACGATGTCCCGGGTTAAGCGGGTTTTTAAACTGACATCTTTGGGTAACACCTCGGAATAACCGGGGATTAATAATACATCATCAAAGGTCAGAGCTTCTTGGCTGATACGCAGCATATTACACGCTCCCGAACGGGAAAAATGGAAGCGCGGTATTATACCGCGCAACGTTTGGCTTCTCAATAACTAAACACGCAATCGCACTTTAGTTTTAATCAACCCCTATTATTACTCGATGTCTTTACGCTTGTAAGGGTACACATCAATCACCTTACCTTGGCGAATGGCCTCTTGCAGTCCTTGCCAATACTCAGCAGTAAATAGATCACCATGCATTTCTTTGAACAGTTTACGCTGCTTTAAGTCAGTAAACAAAAAGCGTGGAAACTCTTCTGGAAACACATCATGCGGACCCACTGAATACCAAGGCTCAGCGGACATCTCATCCTCAGGAAATCGCGGCTCAGGAATCTTACGAAAATTCACTTCGGTGAGGTAAGTGATTTCATCATAATCATAAAACACCACCCGCCCATGACGCGTCACCCCAAAGTTTTTCAACAGCATATCGCCTGGGAAAATATTCGCCGCGGCTAATTGTTTAATGGCCAGACCATACTCTTCAAGACCGTCTTTAATCTGCTGCTCACTGGCATTATCTAGATAAATATTCAGCGGAATCATGCGCCGCTCAGTCCAGCAGTGGCGCACTAGAACCTCATCGCCCTGCACTTCAACTGTGGCTGGCGCAACCTCTAATAACTCACGCAAACACTCTGGCTCAAACTTAGCCAAGGGAAAGCGAAAATCAGCAAACTCTTGCGTATCCGCCAAGCGTCCAACACGGTCAACATATTTAACCATACGATAACGATCAATCACGGTATCGCGAGTGACGTTTTTCGACGGTGAAAAGCGGTCTTTTATAATTTTAAAAACAGTATTAAAGCCCGGCAAAGTAAAGACGCTCATGACCATGCCACGAATACCGTCGGCCATCACAAAACGGTCATCGGTGGTTTCTAAATGATCAATCAAGGAGCGATAAAACTCTGATTTACCCTGTTTATAAAAGCCAATAGAGGTGTACAACTCAGACAAATGCTTACGCGGCAAAATACGCCGCAAAAAGCTAATGAACTCGGCAGGATAAGCCACGCGCACCATAAAATACGAGCGGGTAAAGGAGAAAATAATCGACACTTCGGCTTCATCAACAATGGCTTTATCAATGCGAATACCTTGCTCTTCACGATTGAGCATGGGTATCACTAAGGGCCACTGCTCATCTAGGGTGAAAACTCGACCGACTAAATAAGCGCCCTTATTGCGGTACAAACGCGAACTATAGAGTTCAACACACAAGTCAGGGTCTTTGCACACCCAATCTGGCAAGCTCTCGCGCAGCTGTTGTTCAAGACGCAACACATCAGCGTCTTGATCGGCATAGGGCACTGAAAAACGGTAATCCTCACTGATTTGACGCAGCATGCCCGCCAAATCGCCTTGCGGGCGATAGGTGCGAATCTGCATCGGCGCATCACGAGCATTTAGGGGCGGGCGCGTACTGTGCACAAACATGCACTCGTCACTGATCAAGTCATGACTGAATAAGCTATTAAAAATTGAGTTAAACCAAGTTTCAGACAACTCATCATCTAAACGCAAATCAATCTGCCCAATATAGGACTCTTTAATTTGCGGCCAGCAGTCAATATTCAGCAAGACCTCTGCGCCATACTGAGTTAATAAGTGCTGCTGCGTCAGATCAACTTGCACCTTATACAGCTGGATACGCGCTGCCGATGCTGCTTGAATCTCTTGCCATTGCGCTTTTTCAAAGCGCTCACGACCCAGGTTGGTGATTTGGCGAAACTCCTCACGGTACAGATCAAAACCATCAAGAATCTGACGAGCAATGGCTACAGCCGGACATTTTATTGCCATCGGAGCAACTCCCTTAAATAGATATAGTGTACCTCTATACAAGGCTGCCAGCGCACTTCATCATTTTTCATCCTGATCACTGCGCCAGTTCTTGCTCTGTAAATAAGCCATCAAATAACATGCTCGACAGGTAACGCTCACCGGAGTCAGGCAAAATCACCACTATGGTTTTACCTTGCATGTGCGGTTGCTGGGCTAAGCGCACAGCCGCTGCCATGGCCGCACCACAAGAAATGCCACACAAAATGCCTTCTTCGCGCATTAAGCGCAGCGCCATCAATTTAGCTTCATCATCACTGACCTGCTCAACCTGATCGAGCATGCTTAAATCTAGATTTTTAGGCACAAAGCCTGCGCCAATACCTTGTATTTTATGCGGTGCAGGCGCTGCAACTTGCCCAGCCAACTGCTGGCTAATCACCGGCGACGTCATGGGTTCCACGCCCACAGAGAGAATCGGTTTACCACAGGTATTTTTAATATAGCGAGAAACACCGGTTAAGGTGCCGCCTGTACCGATACCGCTGACCAATACATCAATAGCACCATCGGTATCATTCCAGATCTCTGGCCCGGTGGTTTTTTCATGCACATCAGGATTGGCGGGATTATCAAACTGCTGTAACACTAAGTATTTGTCTGGAGCGCTGGCGGCAATTTCCTGCGCCTTATCAATCGCGCCCTGCATACCTTTAGCTGGCTCAGTCAAAACCAGCTCCGCACCCAAAGCTTTAAGAATTTTACGACGCTCTAGACTCATCGAAGACGGCATGGTCAAAATCAATTTATAACCACGCGCCGCAGCGACAAAAGCCAAGCCAATCCCCGTATTACCTGAGGTTGGCTCGACCATAGTCACTCCAGGCTTAAGCGCACCTGAAGCCTCGGCGGCCTGCACCATACTTACGCCAACACGGCACTTCACCGAACCTGCAGGGTTACGCGCTTCAAGCTTGGCTAGAATCGTCACCCCAGCAGGGCCTAAACGATTAATCTGCACCAAAGGTGTGTTACCAATACTTTGCGCGTTATCAGCATAAATACGGCCCATAGCAAACTCTCCTCATTGATTTAAATAATAGCTCTGAGCCTAAAGCGCTGAGCGCCCAGCGTCCAGCCTGTTTTTGGACTAAAAATACACACACAGTGACTGGAAACCCTCTTTCGTTCACAAACCTCAGATCAGCAAGGTATAGTAAGCAACCTATAAACGTAATCATTCACTTTAATTAAAATAATAACGCGCTGGTTGTGCTGAGGTTTGTTATGAAGTTTTCTGGTACTCAATCCTATGTTGCTACAGATGATCTAAAGCTGGCAGTGAACGCCGCCATCACACTTGAACGTCCGCTCTTAGTGAAAGGCGAACCCGGCACAGGTAAAACCATGCTGGCTGAGCAACTGGCTGAATCTTTTGGTGCGCGTTTAATCACCTGGCATATCAAGTCCACCACCAAAGCCCATCAAGGTCTCTACGAGTACGATGCGGTCAGCCGCTTACGCGATTCGCAACTCAACTCAGAAAAAGTCCATGATGTGCGTAATTACATCAACAAGGGCAAACTCTGGGAAGCCTTTGACGCCGATGAGCGCGTTATTTTACTGATTGATGAAATCGATAAAGCTGATATCGAGTTTCCCAATGACTTGCTGCAAGAAATCGACAAGATGGAGTTCTACGTCTACGAGACCGACGAAACCATTAAAGCTAAGCATCGCCCGATTATCATCATCACTTCCAATAATGAAAAAGAGCTGCCAGACGCCTTTTTACGCCGTTGCTTCTTTCATTACATTGCCTTCCCTGATCGCGCTACCCTGCAAAAAATTGTTGATGTGCATTACCCCAATATCAGCCAGTCCTTGGTCAGTGAAGCGCTGGATGTATTCTTTGATGTGCGCCAAATCCCTGGCTTAAAAAAGAAGCCTTCAACCAGCGAACTGGTGGATTGGATTAAGCTGCTAATGGCCGACAATAT
>DATERP010000144.1:0-2441 GCA_035271385.1 Thiopseudomonas sp.
CGGATTGTCTAAATAACGGAGTACCTTATGAGCAAAAGCATTATCAGCACCGAACACGCACCCGCCGCCATTGGCACGTATTCACAAGCAGTGCGTGTTGAAAACACTGTGTATATGTCAGGACAAATCCCACTCAATCCCGTCACTATGGAAATGGTCGAAGGTTTTGAGCAGCAAGCAGTGCAGGTGTTTGAGAACTTAAAAGCCGTGGCTGAAGCAGCGGGTGGTTCACTCAACCATATCGTTAAGCTGAATATTTTCTTAACCGATCTAGGCAACTTTGCTGCACTGAATGAAGTGATGAGCCGTTACTTTAGCGCGCCTTATCCAGCACGCGCGGCAGTGGGTGTAGCTTCATTACCACGCAATGCTTGTGTGGAAATGGATGCGGTATTGTACTTAGGTTAATCGCTGTAACGCGGTGCAGTCTGCGGCTTTATAAGTCAGCTAACTGCGCCGCATAGCCTTCTCGATAATCTTTATACTGCGGCTCCCAACCTAGAGCTCGAGCACGTGCATTGCTGCAGCGTTTACTACCAGAACGCGGCTTTAACACTAAGTCTGGCACGCTCTTCACCTGTAACTCCTCTTGTAACCACGCCACAACGTCGGCCTGTTCCACCGGCTGGTTATCCACGCCTAAATACACCGATTCAATAGCTTGACCTTGTGCATCTGCCTGTAAAATAGTGGCGATCAGTGCTGCAGCATCATCGGCATGAATACGGTTGGTAAAGCTGTGTAAATGCGGCGCATGGTAACCCTCAGCGACACGTCGAATCAGCATATTACGTCCAGGTCCATAAATACCGGTTAAGCGCACTACCGTAGCAGGATGACCGCTGTTCATCGCGCACTGCTCCGCCTCCAACATAATTTGTCCTGACCAACGCTGAGGTTCGGTCGCTGAATCCTCATCAATCCAGCTATCATCACTCTGACCATAGACACCGCTACTAGAGACAAAAATCACTCGCTTGGGTTGCTGCTGATGTTGCGCCAGCCAGCTGTACATATGACGCTGACCTTGCACGTAAGCCTGTTGATAACCGGCCTCAGTCATACTCGTAGCAGCCATCGCATAAACCACATAATCAATCGGCTGCTGCGGCCAGTCGCTGGGGCATTCAGGCTGATCTAAGTCTGCACTGATAGGTAAGATTCCAGCCGGTAATTGTGCAGTATTACGGCGTAATCCATGCACTAACCAACCTTTTTTATGCAGTAAAACGGCCACACGACCACCAATATCACCACACCCAACAACGACGACGCGTAACGGCTTTTGCATTGCGATTGACTCCATAACTGGCCTAACCTGCAGAATTATTGGTCACAATTTAATGTAACAGCTATGCTAACCCTAATCCTAATGGGAATTAGCTATGACTCTCACCGAACTTCGTTACATCGTTGCTCTAGCCCAAGTTCAACACTTTGGCCGCGCTGCGGAAATGTGCCATATCAGTCAACCGACTTTATCCGTTGGCGTAAAGAAGCTTGAGGAGGATTTAGGCGTACTGATTTTTGAGCGCAGTAAAAGCGCTGTACGTGTAACCCCAGTTGGCGAGGCGATTGTTGCGCAAGCACAACGCGTGTTGGAGCAAGCGCAAACCATTCGTGAATTGGCGCAAGCAGGTAAAAACCAGCTCACCGCGCCACTGCGTGTGGGGGCGATCTATACCGTTGGTCCTTATTTATTCCCACAAATGATTCCATTATTACACCGCAGCGCACCGGAAATGCCGCTCTATATTGAAGAAAACTTCACCCATGTGCTGCGCGAAAAATTACGTAAAGGTGAGCTGGATGTAATTATTATCGCACTGCCTTACCAAGACGCTGACGTACTGACGAAAGCCGTCTATGAAGAGCCATTTTGCGTTCTGTTGTCAGCGGATCACCCGTGGACCAAAAAAGACAGCATCGACAGTAACATGCTCAATGATAAAAGCTTATTACTCTTAGGCGAAGGCCACTGTTTCCGCGATCAAGTTCTGGAAGCCTGCCCCACAACACAGGTGGGTAATCCCAACAACCGCTATACCACTGTCGAAGCCAGCTCCTTAGAAACTATTCGCCATATGGTCGCTTCCGGTTTAGGTGTATCAGTACTGCCATTGTCCGCTGTGGAGAACCACCGTTATGCCGAAGGCGTGATTGCTGTGCGGCCCTTTACTGCGCCAGCACCCACGCGCACGGTAGCCATTGCTTGGCGCGCTACTTTTCCACGTCCTAAGGCGATTGATGTGCTGATGGATGCGATCCGTCAGTGCGATGCTGCCAAAGTCACGCTTGAGCCCTAATCATGAGTGACTTACTGGTACATACCCCGGTGACCGTGCTTAAAGGCATCGGGCCCGCCATGGCAGAAAAGCTGGCTAAAGTGGGGATAGAAAACCTACAGGATGTGCTGTTTCATCTGCCCTCACGCTACCAAG
>DATERP010000145.1:0-3475 GCA_035271385.1 Thiopseudomonas sp.
GAATGCTAAAATCAGAACTGTATTATTTACAGAAATGGACGTCTGTAGAGCAGCTGAAAAAGGCTATTAATGAATATATCCATTACTATAATCACGAACGTATTAAGCTAAAACTAAAAGGCCTGAGCACTAACCTGTCCAATAAATGGGGGTCAGTTCATAGTCTGGGGTTTTTTTATGCCTGTTATTTGTGCAAGTTAAAGCTATGTAAAAGATAGCAAGCATCCAGCGCAGACTAAAGCGCAGTTGCATAGAGCAAGAAGATGCTGAGTGTTGTTGCGATTATACAGTGCAGAGTATGGGGGTTTTGATAATGAGGCTGAGTTTAAAGCACAACGCAGTCATCATGACTGCGCGTGTTTAAACTGAGCGATGTGGCTGAATCGTTGCTACGCTGAGCGACGACGGTAGAGCGGTAGGCTTTGGTCATATGCGGCTTGGTAGGTCACCGAAAGCTCGGTGAGGCTCTTAAGCGCATCAGTAGGGCAACGATCAGCGCGGATCACATAAGCATCAAAACCGCAGCGCTGCATAAAGAACAGCTGATCACGTAACACATCACCAATGGCTCGCACTTCGCCGCTGTAGGCATAACGCTCACGCAGTAAACGTGCGCTACTGAAATGGCGGCCATCGTTACAGCTGGGAAAATTCAGAGCGACCACATCAAAATGCGCCAGATCTTCGCTGATATCTTCAACCGCTTGACCCGCTTCCAGCCAAATACCCAGTTGCGCTAATGCTTGCAGTTCGCTTTTATGCGCTTGCCATAGTGCCAGTGTAACAATGGGCTGTGCAGTGCTTAAAGCCTGAGCTAACTCGGCATCAGCATCCAGCAAGGTCCAGTGGTCTTCAATCACTTGATTGTGTTTAATGATTGTTTGCATAGACGCGCTCCTTGAATTTGTCGATGCCAATACGTTGGTAGGTATCAATAAAGTGCTCTTCAGGGGTGCGGTTTTCGAGATACACATCAATCAGCTTGCTGACTACATCAGGCATGGCATCTTGCGCAAATGAAGGGCCAAGAATCTTGCCAAGGGTTGCCGCACGGCCGCTATTACCACCTAAAGACACTTGGTAGAACTCAGCGCCTTTCTTATCCACACCTAAAATACCGATATGACCAACATGGTGGTGACCACAGGCGTTCATGCAACCGGAAATATTCAAATCTAGATCGCCGATATCAAATAAATAATCCAGGTTCTCAAAGCGCTCTTGGATTGCTTCCGCCACAGGAATAGATTTGGCGTTGGCTAAGTTACAAAAGTCGCCGCCGGGGCAGCAAATAATGTCAGTCAATAAGCCAATATTAGGAGTGGCGAAACCGTTATCGCGCAAGGTTTGCCACAGTTCAAAAAGCTTGCTCTGCTCGACATCAGCTAACACCATATTCTGCTCATGGGTGTTGCGCACTTCTGAAAAACTATAAGTATCAGCTAAATCAGCGATCAACTCCAGTTGCTGGTCAGTCACGTCACCGGGGGCAATACCGGTTTTTTTCAACGATAAAGTGACTGCTGCGTAGCCTGGTTGCTTATGGCTGACGACGTTACGGCTACGCCAGCGCGCAAAACCTGGATGTTCGGCGTCTAATGCTGCCAAGGCTGATTCTTGATCTTCTAAGGTTAAATACGCTGGATCAGTAAAGTGTGTAGAAACACGCTGTACTTCTTCTTCGGTCAAGGTGATGGGACCGTCTTTTAAATGCGCCCATTCTTCGGCAACACGTTCAGCAAAGACTGCAGGTGTCAGCGCTTTAACTAAGATCTTAATCCGGGCTTTAAATTTATTGTCACGACGACCAAAGCGGTTATACACGCGTAAGGTGGCTTCTAAATAGCTGAGTAAGTGCTGCCAAGGTAGAAACTCATTGATGCAGCTGCCGACAATTGGGGTGCGACCTAAGCCGCCGCCGACCAATACGCGAAAGCCTAATTCGCCAGCCTCATTGTGCACAGCTTCCAAGCCAATATCGTGCACTTCAATCGCTGCGCGGTCGTGGGCACAGCCATTGACGGCAATTTTAAATTTACGTGGTAAGCGGGCAAACTCAGGGTGGAAGGTTGACCACTGACGGATCAGTTCGCACCACGGCCGCGGATCCACACGCTCATCACGGGCAACGCCAGCAAATTGGTCAGTAGTGGTGTTGCGAATACAGTTACCACTGGTTTGGATGGCGTGCATTTGTACGCTGGCCAAATCGGCTAAAATATCAGGTACATCTTCAAGTTTAGGCCAGTTCAGCTGCACGTTAGTGCGCGTGGTGATGTGGGCATAGCTTTTATCATACTTGCGCGTGATATGAGCAAGCATCCGCAGCTGTCGGCTGGACATCAAGCCGTAAGGTACCGCGATGCGCAGCATGGGTGCATGACGCTGTACATACAGGCCATTTTGCAGGCGCAAGGGTAGGTATTCATCTTCAGTGAGTTCGCCAGCAAAATAACGGCGGGTTTGATCGCGAAATTGTTCAACGCGATCTTCAACGATATGTTGGTCGTAATGGTCGTAAATATACATGGGTGTCCCTGTATCAAGCCGCTGTAAGCGAGTGGCACGGTATGCAGAATAACAGCTACAGTAGCAATTATTGCTTATGCGATAAAGTAATTGTTTATCATAAGGTGATTCTTTTTTGATATAACGAGCCTGTGAATATAAGTGCTTGCAGTGCAACTGTTTAAGTAGCGTGTTTGTAAAAGCCAAAGTCGTGATGTAGTCATTGAATGATGGTGTGGCTTGATTGTGTGGTATGAGGCTAGAAGCAAATGCTATGGATGATCTGTGCGCGTCGTGCATCATTTATGCTGCTTTTCCCTTAACACGCCTTCCTGGCGTGATGCGGGCGCTTCGCCATCCATGGCTACGCTTGTCGCAGCACAAATGATGCACTCGTTGAATGATGATGTGGTTTGGTTGTGTGTAGCATGGCGCTAAAAGCAGAAGCAGAAGCAGATTTTGGCTTTGCAGTTGGGTTGTGCTGCAAAATTGCTGACACTGCAACTGTTTGATGAGTACTTTGGGGTGAGTGTGACGAGCGTAGCCATGGATGGCGCAGCGCCGGAGTTGAGCCCTGGATGGGCTCATCGACGGACCAACACTTGCCCCAAAGTACGGCATGCACCGCAACTTACCAGCAGCAAGATGCTAAAAAAGGTTTGAGTGGGCGGCAGGGTACCGTCCACTCAAGCGTTTTACTCTTCGTAACCTAAGGCAGGGCTTAACCAGCGTTCAGTGTATTCCATATCCTTATTGCGACGCTGGGCATAGCTTTCGACTTGGTCTTTCTCAATCTTACCGACGGCAAAATAATGCGCGTTTGGATTAGCAAAGTACCAGCCGCTCACAGCTGCCGTTGGGAACATGGCAAAGTGTTCGGTCATGGTTACACCAAAATCTTGCTTGGGGTCGAGCAGCTTAAACAAGGTGTCTTTTTCGGTATGATCTGGGCAGGCAGGGTAGCCCG
>DATERP010000146.1:0-2058 GCA_035271385.1 Thiopseudomonas sp.
GTGTTGCCGACCGGTGCTGGTAAAAGTCTGGTGATTGCTGAGTTGGCGCGTCTGGCTCGGCGTAAAATTCTGGTGCTGACTCACGTCAAAGAGCTGGTTGAGCAGAATCACGCCAAATACGAGAGTTATGGCGTAGTCGGCGGTATTTTCTCGGCTGGGTTAAGCCGTAAGGACAATCGCCATCAGGTGACCTTTGCCAGTGTGCAGTCGGCGGCGGCGAATCTTGAGCAGTTCAAAGATGAATATTCCTTGCTCATCATCGATGAATGCCATCGCGTCAGTGGTGAGGAGACCAGTCAGTATCAGCGGATTATCGAGCAACTGCGGCAACAAAATAAAGGCTTGAAAGTGCTCGGGCTGACTGCCACACCTTACCGCTTAGGTATGGGCTGGATTTATCGTTATCACTATCGCGGCTTTGTGCGTAGCGAAGAGGATAAGCCTTTTGTGCACTGCATTTATGAGCTGCCGTTGATCTATATGATTAATCGCGGCTATCTAACTAAGCCTGAGTTAGTTGACGCCGCAGTGGCGCAATATGATTTCTCCGCGCTGACGCCCAACCGCCTTGGCGAATACGCGGAAAAAGATGTGAACCAGCTGTTGAGCAAACACCAACGTGTCACCCGCGCCATTATTGAACAGGTGGTGGAGCTGGCGCTTAAGCGTCAGGCGGTAATGATCTTTGCCGCAACGGTGGATCATGCGAAAGAAGTCACCCGTTATCTACCGCCAGAGCACACGGCTTTGATTACTGGAGCGACCGATCAGCGTGAACGCGATCAGCTGATTCAGCGCTTTAAGCAGCGCCAACTCAAGTATCTGGTGAATGTGTCGGTACTCACCACCGGCTTTGATGCACCCCATGTGGACTTTATCGCTATTTTGCGCCCGACACAGTCGGTCAGTTTGTATCAGCAAATCGTCGGTCGTGGTCTGCGTTTAGATGAAGGTAAAAAAGATTGTCTAGTAATTGATTACGCCGGCAATCATTTCAATTTATATCACCCCGAAGTAGGGGAGAAGAAACCTAACTCTGACAGTGAGCCGGTGCAGGTATTGTGTCCAGGCTGTGGTTTTGCCAATATCTTTTGGGGCAAAACAGACGGTAAAGGCCATGTGATTGAACACTATGGCCGTCGTTGTCATGGATTGTTGGGGTTTGATGAAGATGATGAGCCATTACCACCTTTTGAACAGTGCGATTACCGTTTTCGCTTTAAAGAATGCCCGCATTGCAGCGCTGAGAATGATATCGCTGCGCGCAATTGTCATGAATGTAAAAAAGCCATAATTGATCCAGATGATCAGCTTAAAGATGCTCTCAAGCTAAAAGATGCGATGGTGATTCGTTGCGCTGGTATCACCTTAAGCATTGATGAGCGCACTAAACAGAGCACGCTGAAAATCACCTATCACGCTGAAGATGGTGAAGAGCTCAGTGAGTCATTTGATTTCAGCAAGCCGGCCCAGCGCAAAATCTTCAATAAGCTATTTGGCCGGCGTTTAGCCAATAGCCAAGCACCGCAAGAGTTCAGCACCCTTGAAGAAGTGCTGGCCGTGCAAAGCTTACTGGCAGCCCCAGACTTCGTTATTGCTCGCAAACACAAGCACTACTGGCAGGTGCAGGAACGGATTTTTGATTACCAAGGTCACTATCGTAAGGCCAATGAAGCATAGGCTTTTTGCATCCCTAGGCCGCTGTTGACCAAGAGCTGATAAATAATGCGCTCGGCACAGTATGCAAAGGCTGTGGCAGGGTCGAGCAGGTCATTGTCTTGCCAGTCCACGCCATACTGTCGATATGAGCCATATCGCGCAGCACCCACGCTAATTGTCTGCAACTAACGCAAGCCTTAGCGCTATATTCTGCTAATATCGTGCGCTAAAAATACCGTCGGAGATTACGATAATGCGCATCAAAAAATTGCTGTTACTCAGCGCCGCTTGTTTAGCTTTTAGCGCCACATCTACTTTTGCTCAAGAAACCCGCGAGTTTTCTGTTTCAACCGTCTTGTCCGAAGCCTTCCCTTGGGGACAAGCTGCAGACAAATGGGC
>DATERP010000147.1:0-6669 GCA_035271385.1 Thiopseudomonas sp.
AGGGCTTGGAATAAGAGAGTGGACATGTGAGTGTGGTGTCACTCACGACCGCGATGTTAATGCGGCAAAGAACATTCTCGCGGTCGGGCATGGCCGTCTAGTAGTAGGAATCCCCGCCCTTTAGGTCGGGGAGGATGTCAACACTTTAATGAAAACAGTGAGAATTGTTCCACAAGCTGAAGTTCAAGTTATTGAACGCTTAGGCCGCTTTCACCGGGTACTCAGCGGTGGTCTGAATATTGTTGTGTCCTTCGTTGACCAAGTACGCACGCGCTACAACACCCAAGAACAACTGATCGATATTCCATCACAGCAAGTGATCACCTCTGATAACGTACAAATCACCATCGATGGCTTGGTATTTCTGCGCATTAATGACGCCAAGAAAGCCACCTACGAAATTAAAGACCTGCAGCGCTCCATTTCACACCACCCTACGTTCCGAGATCGGTAAAATGGAGCTGGACAGCACACTCTCCAGCCGCGATGAAATGAACCAAGCCCTACTCAGCGCCCTCGATGCGGCATCTGGCGGCTGGGGTGCTAAAGTAACTCGCGTGGAAATCAGTGATATTTCTGTCTCAGCTAATGTGCAGCAAGCGATGGAGCTGCAACTGCAAGCCACGCGCGAACGCCGCGCCATCGAAACCAAAGCTGAAGCAGACAAAAATGCGACCATTTACAAAGCCGAAGGCGATCGTGCTCAAGCCTTTATGCAGGCGGAAGCGATGGAGCGTATGGCTGAAGCGAAGAAAAAAGAAGCGGTACTGCTCGCCGAAGCAGGTCAACAAGAAGAAATACTGATGGCCTCAGGTCAAAAGCAGGCTCTGGAATTGATTGCCGAAGGCTTACGTGAAAACCCACAAGCCGGTGAATTTATTCTGGCTAAAGGACGTATCGCCGCATGGGAAGGCATTGCCGCCAGCGACAGTCAGAACAAAATTATTGTGCCCTATGAAGCCGCACAGTTGGTGGGTAGTTTGGCGCTACTGACCGATATGGTAGGCAAGAAAAAAGACGTCTAAAGCATACAAGTCCACTGGGTACAGCATCCAGTGGAATCAGGAGATCCGCATGTTAGAGCAATCTTTTATTTGGTGGGTGCTGGTCACGCTGGGCATCATTTTGGTGATTGCTGAGCTTTTTATCGGGGCGTTTGTTGTCTTGTGGTTTGGGATTGGCGCGATTCTCGCAGGTTTTTTAACCTTACTGATTCCCAACCTTAATGTAGGTCTGCAGCTTTTATTTTCCGTACTGGTCGGTGGCATGTTGATGCTCACTCTGCGTAAACGCTATACCACATCCGGTAATGCACAGCCCGAGGCGATGCACACCTTCTCTGCTACCCAAGGTCGCTTACATATCAGTAGCAGTGGCGCAGTCTCGGTGTTTGCCAATGGTACATTTTGGAGTATTCACAATCTGCATAGCCTGCAACCTGAACAACAGATTGAAGGCGCTTTAGTAAGCATCGTTGACTTCAAAAACAATCAAGCGGTGTTGGCGCAAGAATCATCTGAGGCGAGGCTAAGCAATTGATATCAGCAGCGGTTTAACCCACAAGCGTTCACGTAGACGACGCATGAAAAACCTAAAGTGATCACCCAATGTTCATTCCCCGATAATGGCTAAAAGCTAAAGGCTGATCGCTCAAGCAGACACCCCAAACAGCGCTCCCACTGCAGCCGTTAGCGCCATGGCTAAAGCACCCCAAAATATAACTCTCACAGTCGCCACGAAAATCGGCGCGCCGCCCGCTTGAGCAGACAACATGCCCAACAACGCCAGAAACACCAGCGCACTAAAAGGAATAGCCCACATCAATGCACTAACAGGAAGTAAGATCACAACCAGCAGTGGCAACGCAGCACCGACAACAAACGAGCCGGCCGAAGCAAACGCCGCTTGCACCGGCTGAGCGGTGAGCGTTTCAGACATGCCCAATTCATCCCGTGCATGTGCGCTCAGTGCATCATGCTGCATCAATTGTGTAGCGACTTCGGCAGCCAACTGCGACTCAAGACCTCGCTGAATATAAATATCAGTCAGTTCTTTGTGCTCACCCTGCGGATCGGCCTTCAGCTCTTTGCTCTCACGCGCAAGATCCGAACGCTCAGTATCCGACTGTGAACTGACTGACACATACTCCCCTGCGGCCATCGACATCGCACCGGCCACCAAAGCAGCAACACCGGCAACCAAGATACCTTTGGCATCAGCGCCAGCGGCACTCACGCCTAACACTAAGCTGGCAATCGAGACGATGCCATCATTCGCACCCAATACCGAGGCACGCAGCCAACCGATACGTGATGCGCTATGCCGTTCTGAATGCTGCATGTGCGGTTCCTTTTCAAGCTAGAAGGCTAACAGTGCTGGCACGTACTTTTGTTATCTGAGACTAACCCAAGCGTGGTAGCTGTGCATACAGTTGCTCAATCACTTCTTTACTGTATTTTCGCTCGAGCTTGCGCACTAAAAAATGCCCACGCGCCATATCCTGAAAGTGGTCAATAAATATCGTGTTAATAATCGCCCCACTGACCGCACCTAAGGCGGGTATCGCTTGCGCTGCGGCTTTTTCAGTAATTTGAATACCAAAACGCTCAGCCACTTTAGCAATAAACTTAATTAACAATGGCGCACTTTCATCGCTTAGCGTTTTACCGACAATAAACTCTGATGCATCCGCCACTGATTTAGCTAAGGCTGCGCGCACCGCGTAATAGCCACTTTCAGTACCATCATCAGCATCACTGCGACCGCCTAAAGCAAATACTTCTAAACAGGCTAATTTAGTATCAATCGCTGAAATAGACTCGCCTTCATTGCGGGCAATATCAGCAATCGAGCGCAACATAATCGAAGTAGAAATTGGCAATTCAACTGCCAAGGCGGCAATGCCAAAAAAACCACCCACACCACCGCTGACAGCGGCGCCGAGCTTGTGCCAAATATTAGATGAGGCTTCACCGGGAATATCTTGCATAGTAAAAATAGCCGCGTCCGAGGCCTTTAATAATGCGACCTGCGTGACTTCACCGATTTTCTTATTCCAGTTTTTGGGCAGTAAATCCAAGCCTTTTTCGATAGGTATCCCAATAAAGCTAGTGACCTTGGCGGCTAAGCCTGGGTTTTCTAACAGGTTTTTTGCCACCTGTAACTGCTTACGATCATCGTCGGTCAATATCACGCTCATGCTTTGGCTCCAATGCTGCTGGGATAGAGATCAGTTAAGGCAACGCATGCAGCCTTAAAGTTGCAAGCCCATCAGCCCATGCGCCAGCACCACTAACGCAGTGACCCGCAGACGTAAGGCTAAATAATACTCAGGGCGCGGTATTGCATCCATCACCCGCCACTCGAGCAGATATAGCGCAATAAAGCCCAGCACCATAATAAGTAACACCAGCACAGGCCCTGCTAATAAAAACGCAAACCAAGCTGCCAAGGTGATGAAATTAGTCGCTAAGGCAATACGCTTGACCTGAGCGCTGGCATTCACCACCTGCCCCCATAAGGTGCCAGCCATAAAGCTTAAAATCACCAAGCCATAGGTCAAAAACCACTGCACAGCCTCTACGCCTAACAAGGATTGTTGCGTCAAGTGCAGATAAATCGCCAAGAAAAATGGCGTAGCGCCAAGATAGGTTAGTAATTTTATTAAACTTGCATGATTCATAAGGCCTCCTCAGATCTATTAAGCGTCACACAAGATGGCTAAGTACAGATAGCAACAATGCACCGCGCTTAAAATTAACGCCAAGGTTTTTTTGCTAAGAAAATAGTATGGCGACTGCCTTTACCCGGGCGCGCTCTAACGGTTTGCACTGTGACTTGAAAGCCGGCTTTTTTCAGCTGAATCACAAACATCGAATCAGGCCCCGCAGACCATACCGCCAACATCCCTTCAGGACGTAGACAGTTATACAGCGCCTCTAAACCAGCAGTGGAATACAGCCAGTTATTATTGGTATGAGTAATACCTTCAGGGCCATTATCTACATCGAGCAAAATGGCATCAAAATCTGGCTGCTGTTGCTTAATTAATTCAGCAATATCACCCAAATGCACCTGACTGCGCGGATCATCCAAGGGGCGGCCAGCGCATGCACCGAGCGGGCCTTGGTTCCACTCGACCACTTCAGGAATCAGCTCCGCCACTGTCACCTTGGAACTGGCAGTCACACAGGCCAATGCCGATGCCAAAGTATAACCCATACCCAAACCACCGACCAAAACATGGGCCTGTTCAGCGTTTTTAATATGTGCACAACCGAGCTTGGACAATTCTTGCTCTGAGTTAAATACGCGGCTGTTCATCAACTCGCCACGCACACCCGACAGTCGTATCGAAAATTCATCTTCACGCTGGGATAAAGTCAGCTCGCCGCCGTTATTGGGAATTTGTGCTGTCGCGAGCTTAATTAATGGCTTCATGTGATCTCGTGGGGTTATGTGGTTTTGCTTCAGTCGCAGCGTGCGTATCTGAGTCAAATAATCGAAAGGTATTTTGAAATATAAATACTATGAATTCTGGGCCTGCAAATATCACAACAGCCGGCAATTTGGCGACACTTTATCGCGACTGAGCACGCATGCAAAGCTGATACTGCTACCCGTGGTTAATACCTATGCAATGCCGCTCCAGCCAGCGCCCATTCCCAGAAAAATCAGCAACTCGCGACCACAGAGCAAAACACTGGCAGCCAGTCATCACTTTGTACAACAAACTTAAGTCTGCTGACGATCATCAAGCTTAAAGCCTTACACTTTGTTACAATTTGCAACCATCCGTAGCGCTTGCTCTGCAGCTACACCCTTTAACCAATCTTGAGAAAACATTTATGTTCCGAAGTTTGTTTATATTTGTTGCTGCTGCGTTGTTATCGATGCCAGCTTTAGCCAGTGAGGCTGTTGAAGCAGTCAAGCACTTGGATGCCACCACGACTCTTGCCGGTTACTTAGCTGTATTTGTCTTTGCTATTGCTTACCTTGTGGTAGTGCTAGAAGAAAAACTACAGCTGCGCAAATCCAAACCCATGTTAATTGGTGCCGGTCTTATCTGGCTGTTGGTGGGTATTACCAGTAAAGATCACGCCGCCACCAGTGCCGCTTTTAGCACCAACTTCCTCGATTTTACCGAGCTGATGTTGTTCCTGCTGGTCGCGATGACCTATATCAGTGCGATGGAAGAGCGCCGTGTCTTTGAAGGATTACGCGCTTGGATGGTGCAAAAAGGTTTTAGCTACACAGCGCTGTTTTGGATCACGGGTATTTTAGCTTTCTTGATTTCACCCGTAGCCGATAACTTGACCACAGCTTTACTGATGTGTGCCGTGGTACTTAAGGTTGCCGAAGGTCAAAAACGCTTTATTGCCATGTGTTGTATCAATATTGTGGTGGCGGCGAACGCCGGCGGTGCTTTCAGCCCCTTTGGTGATATCACCACGCTGATGGTGTGGCAAGCAGGCAAGGTTCAGTTCTTAGAGTTTTTCGACCTATTCTTGCCAGCAGTGGTGAACTTCGTTGTCCCTGCCATAGTGATGACCTTCTTTATTCCTAAGGGCAAGCCTGAAAGCGTCACTGAAGAAGTCGAACTCAAACGTGGTGCGCGTCGTTTAATGGTGTTGTTCTTGTTCACCATTGTCACTGCAGTATGTGGCCACCAGTTCTTAGGCTTACCACCTGTGTTTGGCATGATGGTGGGTTTGGGTTACTTACAACTGTTCGGTTACTTCCTACGCATGAGCTTGCCTTCTTCTTTAGCGAAAAAGCGCACCGCAGCTGAAGCTAAAGACGACCAAAAACAACTGCGTTACTTAGGTAGCGTTGTCCCCTTTGACGTATTTAAAAACGTGGCCCGCGCTGAGTGGGATACCTTGTTATTCTTCTACGGTGTGGTGATGTGCGTCGGTGGTTTAGGCTACTTAGGCTACTTACAACTGGTATCTGTGCACTTGTTTGAAGGCCTAGGTGCATCTTGGGCCGCCTTTGGTATCGGTATTATTTCTGCCGTAGTGGATAACATTCCAGTGATGTTTGCGGTACTAGAAATGAACCCTGCTATCAGCCATGGTCACTGGTTGCTGGTGACTTTAGCCGCGGGTGTGGGCGGTAGCTTGCTGTCGGTCGGTTCGGCCGCTGGTGTTGCGCTGATGGGTGCGGCACGCGGTCACTACACCTTTATGAGCCACTTACGCTGGATGCCGGTGATTTTCTTAGGCTATGTAGCCAGTATGTTGGTGCATTTATGGTTAGGCGGTATCTTGGGCGTGTTTGATGTGTATAACTAATACATAAAGCGCTGCAAGTTCACAAAGCAGGCGTCCATTACGGGCGCCTGCTTTTTTATGCGTAAATATAAAACAGATATTCCTGTCCGTTTTTCACTGGCTCTTGGGCAAAGGTATAGCCGTGCGCCAGCGCTTCTTCAGGGACATTACGAAACGAGCCAGGGCAATCAGTGATCACTTGTAACAGCTCGCCTTTGCTCATCCCCGCCAGTGCTTCAAGGGTATAAATCACTGGATAAGGGCATGACTCTCCGCGCAGATCCAAGGTGAAATCTGCTTCTGTATGGGTTGGCATATTATTTAACGGCTCTTTTTAATTCAAAATGACGGTGATAACTTTTTTCCCGATATACGGTTAAGGCATAGAGTACAC
>DATERP010000148.1:0-7960 GCA_035271385.1 Thiopseudomonas sp.
AGGGCTTGGAATAAGAGAGTGGACATGTGAGTGTGGTGTCACTCACGACCGCGATGTTAATGCGGCAAAGAACATTCTCGCGGTCGGGCATGGCCGTCTAGTAGTAGGAATCCCCGCCCTTTAGGTCGGGGAGGATGTCAAAGTGCGGGCATCTGTGTATACCGTACGAGTGACGTTCTTCCCTCAACGGGCCTTCCAGGCCCAATTCAGGCGCTTGGCCATCCATGGCTGCGCTTGCCACGTCACTAGTACGGCGCTTCTTGATTAGAGGAGAGGCTTGCAAGTCTGTAATATCTCTTGTGCAAATCAATACTGTCGTCATAAATATATAGCGCTTATGGCAGATTGTAATAAACTCCTGTTTATAAATACCATCGGCATTGCGGTGGCATGGCTGGCTACGGATTAGGAAGAGGTGGAATTTGGCTCGTTTACATAAATATTTAGCACTGACAGGCGCGCTGTTACTGGCAGGTTGTCAGGCTGTGAATACCACTAACTCTAGCGCTGTTGGTGTTGAGCGTAAGCAATATATGTTTAGCATGCTGTCAACGGATCAGGTCAATCAGAGCTATGCTCAAGCCTATCAAGAGACTCTTCAAACAGCGCAAGCTAAAGGTAAGCTTGATACGCGCAGTAATAATGCCAAGCGTTTGGATACGATTGGTAAGCGGGTGATTGCGCAAGTTGGACATTTTCGTCCTGATGCAATGCAATGGGATTGGCAAGTTCATTTAATTGATAGCCCTGACTTAAATGCCAACTGCGGCCCCGGTGGTAAAATTATTTTTTACAGCGGTATTATTACCAAGCTAGCGTTGACTGATGACGAGATTGCTGCAGTCATGGGGCATGAGATTGCTCATGCGCTACGTGAGCACAGTCGTGAGGCGATGTCTAAGGCCTATGCGCTTGAGTTGGCTAAAACCGGTTTAGGCGCGGTGCTAGGCATGGGGCAGGATGCAATGATGATTGCTGATACTGCTGTGCAGTACGGTATGACCTTGCCCAATAGTCGCGGTGCCGAAACTGAAGCTGACTTGATTGGTATCGAATTGGCTGCACGAGCAGGTTACAACCCTAATGGTGCGGTGAGTTTGTGGCGTAAAATGGAACAAGCCAGCCAAGGTGCTCCGGCCGAGTTTATGAGTACGCACCCTGCATCATCAACACGTATTGCTAATTTAGAGCAGGCCATCCCGAAAGTGATGCCGTTGTATCAGCAAGCCTCTAAGCGTTAAGTGACACTCTGACCTCCAGTTGATGAGCTTTGCTCGCAGCTAGAGGCCGTAGGTAAAACAGCTGTGCGTTCTCTGACGTACGGCTGTTTTTATTTATGCGCTTTAAAAATCACAAACTTGGCATTGGCGGCGACTTGCTCAACTTCGCGGAACATGCGCTTAAGTGTGACGTGGTAGCCTAAATGCCGGTTACCGACCACCCAGAGTTCACCGCCGCTTTTTAATGCTTTATGGCTTTGTTGAAACATGCGTCGAGCTAAGAAGTCGCCGACCACCTGCTGTTGGTGGAAGGGTGGGTTGCACAGTACTACATCTAAGCTGTTAGGTTGCTCGGCCGCTAAACCATCACCGGCGTATACAATCACAGGGCGCTCGCCCAAGGCCTGCTGCCAGTTCTCTTGTGCTGATTGCACAGCCATATAAGATTCATCGATCAGGCGCAGTTGTGCTTGTGGATTGTGCATGGCACAGACAATGCCAAGTACACCATTACCACAACCTAAGTCTGCCACCTGGGTATCGCCAAGGTTTTTAGGTAAATGCGGTAGCAAGAAGCGCGTGCCGATATCTAGAGCTTCGCGACAAAATACACCGGCATGATTGCTTAAAGTGAGCTTAGGCTTATCGAGTTGATAGCTGCTTGGGTAGGGTGATTGTGCCGGAGCGATATCTGCGGATGTAACAAAGAGTAGGCGCGCTTTTTTTTCTGCCAAGCTGGCTTGTACAGGACCAATATAACGCTGCATCAGATCGCCTGCCGAGCGTGGTAAGTGTTTGACCATGCCTGCTGCGACGATAATGGTTTTGGCGGTGATATGGCTTTGCAAGCGAATCAATTGTTCTTCAAGCAGGGCCAATGTTTTCGGGACGCAAATCAGTACGCAATCATAAAGCCCGTCGAATGGCTGATTGGACTCAATAATATGCACGCTGTCTGCATCGAGTTGGTTGCGTTGGAGGTTATTACGTAAACCCTGATGCGCCAAAAATGAATCGCCACTGCTATGCACTGTCATATGAGTGCATAAGCTGGCTGCCAGAGCACCAAAACTGTCATTAAGTATGAGTGTGCGAGCGTTTTCAGGTAGTTGACAGCTGCTGAGGTGCTTGAGTAGATATTCATCAGCAGCATCAAAAGCTTGTAATGGGCTGTTGTTTTGCTCGGGGTAGCGCAGCAGGTCAAGTTGGGCAAAGTGGGTATCAAATATAGGCATAGGGATCGCAGGTGTTTGTTTGGCCAAAAATGGCGTATGAATAGGGGTGTGTGTTGATTAATGAGGTGCAGTATGAACGCGATACAAGAAAAATTCACCCGACAAGCTATTACTCACTTGCATACTTGGACGCCCAGTCTGTTTAGTTTTCGTTGTACGCGTGATATGGGCTTTCGTTTTACCGCTGGGCAGTTTGCGCGCTTGGGTGTGCGTAAGCCCAGTGGGGCTATTGTGTGGCGTGGTTATTCGATGGTGTCGAGTCCGTTTGATGAGTTTTTGGAGTTTTTCTCGATCGTGGTGCCAGGCGGTGAATTTACCAGTGAGTTGAGTCAGCTTGAGGTGGGTGATGAGATTTTAATTGAGAAGCAGGCGCATGGCTTTTTGACTTTGGATCGTTTTGTGGATGGTGATCATCTGTGGTTGTTAGCAACAGGAACTGGGGTCGCGCCATTTTTGTCGATTCTGCAAGATTTTGAGGTGTGGCAGCGTTTTGAGCGTATTGTCTTGGTGTATAGCGTGCGCACTGAAGATGAGTTGGCGTATCGAGACTTATTGGATGAGATTTTAACCCGTGAGTATGTTGCAGAGTTTGCGCATAAATTTACGTTTGTACCCGTAGTGACACGAGCTGAAGTGTCCGGTTGTTTAAATGCGCGGATTACGGATTTACTTGAGTCTGGAGAGTTGGAGCGTAGTGTAGATCTGCCAATGACGGCTGAGGATTCGCGGGTGCTGTTGTGTGGTAATCCACAGATGGTGGAGGATTGTCGGATGTTGTTGCAAAAACGCGATATGCAGTTGTCATTGACCCGACGCCCGGGGGCTGTGGCGGTTGAGAATTATTGGTAGCTATTGTGTTGTGCTTTAGGGTTTAGAGTTCTAGAGCCTAGAGTAGATGTGCGCGTGGCGCACCTCGCTCATGCTGCTTTTCCCTCCATGGGGCTGTCCCGCCCCAAGTCGGGCGCTGCGCCATCCATGGCTACGCTTGTCGCAGCACGAGCGAGGTACTTGTTGAGCAGTGATGGTGTTGGCAGATGGTGTATGGGAGCTTTAAAGTTTTTGAGCATTGAGCATTATGCGTGTTGATAGTGTGGGTGAGTTGTTTGGTTTTTTCTGATTAATGATGACTGCTGCACTAGTGCAAACAACGCATTGGGTTGATGAGTGCTTCGGGGTAGGTGTGACGAGCGAGCCATGGATGGCGTAGCGCCGGAGTTGAGCCCGGGATGGGCTCATCGACGGAAGAACACCTATCCTGAAGTACGGTATGCCGCAATACTTAATGTGTTACATACCGCACTGTCCTTATAGGTGCGTTGCTGTTAAAAATTAAGCAGCGAGTTCGCCTGATGGTCCGAAGAATTCGTAGTGGATGTCGCTATCGGCAATCTTGCGATCTTTAAGTAGGCGCCACACATGCGTCAGCATAGGCGTGGGGCCGCACAGGTAAATCTCACTTTGACGATCGCCAATCAGTTCATCGAGTAAGGCTTGATCAATAAACCCCTCGCTGTGATGCGCTTTGAGTTCTAAGTCTTTTGCGTTAGGTTCGCTCAGGCGTAAGTGGGTTTTTAAATTGCTGTGTTGGCTTTGCAAAGCTGCCAGTTCATCAGCAAAGGCTCGTACTGAGCCGTTAATTGCACACTGCAGGAAGATGATTTCACGGTCACTGTGCTCAGCCAGCGCAGTATGCAACATAGATAAAATCGGAGTAATACCAACGCCACCGGCAATAAATACCAATGGGCCTTGTTGGTGCTGCGGTGCAGTAAAGGTAAATTCACCGCAGGGTGGTGCGAGTTCGACCACATCGCCCACTTGCAGTTGGTCATGCACATAGTTTGAGCACACGCCATCGGGTGTGTTGGGTGCTAAAGCCAGTTCGCGTTTGACGCTGATACGGTAGTGAGGATCGCCGGCACGGTTCGACAGGCTGTAGTTGCGCATAATCGGTGTGCTATCTGCAGGGGTGACACGCAAGGTAATATATTGACCCGGTAAATGTGCTTGTAAGGCTTGCCCATCTTCTGCAGCAAAATACAGTGAAGTGATGTTGTCACTGGCGGCTTCACGTTTTTGCACGATAAAGCGCTTAAAACCAGTCCAGCCGTATTCGCTTTCTTGCTCAGCGTAGATTTTCTTTTCGCGAGCAATAAATAAATCAGCCAGTTGATTATAGGCTGCCCCCCAAGCATCAATCACCTCGGGTGTTGCTGCATCGCCCAACACTTCTTTAATAGAAGACAGTAAGTTGCTCCCTACAATCGGATAATGTTGCGCTTGAATGCCTAGGGAGGCGTGCTTTTGTGCGATTAATTCAACTGCGCTGGCCAGTACGCTAGGGTTTTCAATATGCTTGGCGTAGGCACAAATAGCCGCGGCTAATGCGCGTTGTTGGCCGCCAGTTTTTTGGTGGGCGGGGTTGAAAAATGAGCGTACTTCAGGATTTTCACGAAACATACGTTCGTAAAAGTGACGGGTCAGTGCTTCGCCGCCGGCATCGAGGACGGGGACTGTGGCTTTAATGACATCGAGTTGAGCTTGAGTCAGCATGGTGTTCTCCTGAAAGAGGTATTTTACATACCTGATTAAAACTGGCATATTAAATACCTCTTTCTAGCAGGTCAAGTTATGCAACTCTCAACGCACACAGATTTTTCTTTGCGGGTCTTGATTTATCTTGCGCTGCAAAAAGAATGCACACCGGTCACTGTGCAGAAAATCGCTGATGATTACGGTATTTCCGCTAATCATGTGGCTAAAGTGGCGCAGACCTTAACGCAACTTGGTTATGTGAAAAGTTTGCGTGGGCGCAGTGGTGGGTTGGTGTTGGCGGTGCTGGCACAGGATATTAATGTGGGGCAGGTGGTGCGCTCGGTAGAGAACTTGAAGCTGCTTGAATGCTTTGGCTCGGGATCCAACTGCCCGATTGAGCCTGTCTGTCTGTTGAAGGGTATTTTGCAAAAAGCACAGTTAGCTTTTCTAGCTACATTGGATGAGTATTCTTTGGCTGACTTGCTGGGGCAACGCGTGGAGTTAGAACAGTTATTGTTTAGGTCGTCTGTGTTGTAAGATTTTTTCTAGCGGAGTCTATTCTGGCATATCCCGTATCGACATTTGGGGGCTGGGCGCAAGAACACCTATACCGAGGTTAGGTGTTCTTGCGGCTTAGCTGGCCTCTTAAGGCTTGCTTTGTTGCTTGAGTAAATCACGGATCTCGCTGAGCAAAACTTCTTCATTGCTTGGCGCAGGCGCAGCAGCAGGCTCTGCGGCAGCCGCTTCTTCTTCACGCTTGAGTCGATTGATACCTTTAATACCGATAAAAATAGCAAATGCGATAATAATGAAATCAATAATAGTTTGAATAAACTTACCGTAGGCTACAACCACCGCAGGCAAATCACCTTGTGCCGCTTTGAGCGTAATCACTAAATCAGTGAAATCCACGCCACCAATTAAAATACCCAGCGCTGGGGTGATGATATCGCCTACAAAAGAGCTGACGATTTTACCGAATGCCGCACCTATAATAATACCCACAGCCATATCGACCACATTGCCTTTTACAGCAAAGGTTTTGAATTCCTTGATAATGCTCATAGTTGAATATCCAGATAAAAAGTAGTTGAAATGAGATTGAGTTGCGACACTAAGTCACGCTTTGCTCACCATAATACAACGCTGAAGCAAAAATGATTAGCGAGCTTATAAAATAAATTTAACAGATCACAGCACAAATCCCCCACTTCTAAAGTGGCGGGTAGTTCATTAATGCGCACTAGAAAAGTGCGCATGAGCAGAGAGCTTACTGGGTGCGGGCTACAGCAAATTGTGCCAGTTCAATCAGCGCATCGCGATAAGCTGAAGCTGGAATAACATCCAAACATTTAATCGCGCGATCAGCATATTCTTGCGCCAGTTTTGCGGTGTAATCTAAAGCACCAGAGGCTTCGACTGCAGCGCTGATGGCGGCTAAATCTTCAATGCCACCTTTTTGAATCGCTTTGCGCACTAATGCCGCTTGCTCTGGTGTACCGTCACGCATAGTAGCAATCAGCGGCAGAGTGGGTTTGCCTTCGGCTAAATCATCGCCGACGTTTTTACCCAAGGTTTCAGCGTCGCCGCGGTAATCTAATAGATCATCCACCAGTTGGAAGGCAATACCTAAGTTGTCACCATAAGTGCGTAGGGCTTCAATCTGCTCAGCGGGCGCGCCAGCTAATACAGCAGCACTGTGCGTCGAAGCTTCAAACAGCATTGCAGTTTTGCCGCGAATGACTTCCATATAGGTCGCTTCAGTGGTACTGGCGTCGCGAACTTTAGTCAGTTGCAGCACTTCGCCTTCAGCAATCACGCGGGTGGCTTGGGAGATGATATCCATCACAGGCAGTGAGCCAAGGCGCACCATCATTTCAAAGGAGCGCGCATATAAAAAGTCGCCAACTAATACGCTGGGTGCATTACCCCACTTAGCATTAGCAGTCGAACGACCGCGGCGCAGGTCTGATTTATCAACAACGTCGTCGTGCAACAGAGTTGAAGTGTGTAAAAACTCAATCACAGCTGCAAGTAAGCGCAGTTCGTCATCCTGTTTGCCAACTGCATTACCGGCTAATAACACCAGCAGTGGACGTAGACGTTTGCCGCCAGCGGAGATGATGTAATCACCGATTTTTTCTACCAAAGGAATGCGTGAGGACAGTTGTTGTTTAATGATGCCATCAACTGCAGCAAAATCTTCAGCGACGATTTGGTAAAAAGCCTGTGGTTGCATGACTCTGCCTGCTCTAAAAAGGTTATGCGGCATGCTATGAGGCGCGCGCCTATCTGTCAAGGTAAGCGCATTGAGTGCTTGCGTCTCTAATATTCTATGCGTACAATTCGCGCTCCTGAACTTTACTTGGGCAACTCCCTGCCTTACGCAATTGCGGTGTGTCTTAATCCAACACGCAGCAGCCATGCCAACCGATACTTATTATTATAAAGCGTTGGGTGAGCAGGAATAACGGAGATATACGATGTACGCAGTAATTGTAACTGGCGGTAAGCAATACAAAGTCGCTGAAGGCGAATATTTGAAAATTGAAAAACTGGACGTACCAGTCGGCGAAGCTATTTCGTTTGACCGCGTTCTGTTAATCGGCAACGGCGAAGATGTGAAAATCGGTGCGCCAGTTGTTGACGGTGCTAAAGTGACAGCTGAAGTGATTGACCAAGGTCGTCACGATAAAGTAACTATTATCAAGTTCCGTCGTCGTAAGCACAGCATGAAGCGTCAGGGCCACCGTCAGTGGTACACTGAAGTTAAAATCACTGGTATTCAGGCTTAATTGCTGAACCCCTAAACTGATTGATGGAGTGTTGTTCTCATGGCAACGAAAAAAGCTGGTGGTAGTACTCGTAACGGTCGCGATTCGGAAGCTAAACGCTTAGGCGTTAAGATGTACGGCGGCCAAACGGTTAAAGCAGGAAATATTATCGTGCGTCAGCGCGGTACAGAATTCC
>DATERP010000149.1:0-3230 GCA_035271385.1 Thiopseudomonas sp.
CTTGGCGCTGTTGTGCTTGAGTTTCCGACTTTAAAACGGCCTGCTCAAGATGTTCAATGTGGTTTTCAAGCTGGCTGGTATTGATGGTTTGGCGAACTAATGCACGCAAGGTGTGTAATTCTTGATCCAGTTGCTCATCCTGGCCTTCAGCGGCCAAACTACTGCGCACTAAGGCCCGTTTGAGCAGTTCAGTCTGTGTGGCAAAGTTATTTTCAAGGACTTCTTGTTTATCCAGCAGGGCAAGGTATTTTTCTTTCCAATCTAATGCGTTATTTGGCATTGATAATCCATCTTACTGCTGCGCAAACTTATAGGTAGGCGAGGCGCTGGGTAGAATAATATCCATTGAGACCGGTAAGTGGTCAGAAATGGGTACAGGTAGCACCGACATATTGGCAATATCTAACTCAGAGCTGATTAAAATATGATCTAAACAACGCTGTGGATTCCAGCTTGGGAAAGTCGCACAGACCTGCGGAGCAGTGAGGTTTAGGCTGCTCAGTGGTGAGTTGACTAATAGTTGTTCTGCGTGCGTATTCATATCGCCCATTAAGACGATATGTCGATAATCACTGACAATGTCACGCACATAATCTAATTGGCGAGTCCGCGCACGTGCGCCTAAAGCGAGGTGCATAGACACCACAGCAATAGCGTCATCGCCGTCGCCAATCTGCGCCAAAATCGCACCACGACCGGATGGGCCTGGTAGCGGATGATCTTCTAAACGTTGTGGTTCAAAGCGCGTGAGCAAACCATTGCTGTGCTGCGCAAAGGGCCCTAAGTTACGATTGCGCTGCTGGTACCAGTAGGGAAAATTACCCAACTGTGCCAGCTGTTGCACTTGGTTGATATTGCCTGAGCGTAAGCTGCCACCATCGGCTTCTTGGAGGGCAACAATGTCATAGTCGCCCAACAAAAAGCCGATTTTTTCTAAATTACGATAACGCTCCTGGTGCGGAATCAAGTGTTTCCAACTGCGCGTCACATAGTGCCGGTAGGCGCTGGTGGTGATGCCCACTTGGATGTTAAAGCTCAATAAACGAATGCGTTGCTCATTACGCGGTACAACATCGGGGCTGCACAGCGCATTATGATTAGCATCGCAAGTGATCATCGAGCGTTCTTGACTAAAGCGCGGTAGCGTTAGCACGGCAATATCCTATTTTGCTTGACGTTCTTTTTCGATCAGCACATCAGCCACATCAACAGTTTGTTGTAAACCGCCAGCCATACCGATATCAAAACGGTATTTACCGTTAATCACCACGGCAGGTACACCGCTGATTTGATAAGCCACGGCCAGTTTTTTAGCTTTTTCCATTTGGCTTTTAACACTGAACGAGTTCCAGGTTTTTACAAAAGTATCTTTATCAACACCTTGAGTCGCTACAAATTGAGTGATCTCATTCATTGATGACAGCTTACGGCCTTGGTTGTGTAAGGCATTAAAAATACTGTTGTGGACCGCTTCATCAACTTTTAAGTTTTCTAAGGTATAGAACAGTTGACCATGCAAGTTCCAGATACCACCAAACATGGCGGGTACACGCACAAAGTTTACATCTTCTGGCAGTGCTGCTGACCAGGGATTAATCGTTGCTTCGAGTTGGTAACAATGTGGGCAGCCATACCAAAATAGCTCGACCACTTCGATTTTTTCAGGCTGAGCAACGGGCACAGGGCTGCTTAAAACCGCATAGTGACGGCCTTCTACGGCTTCTTGCGCAAACACGGTAGAACCCAATAGGCTAGCGCCTACCAAAACAGCTGACATAAGCAAATTGCGCATCATAAACTCCGAGAACAGTAGGGGTAGTGAATCAACTTAACACCATATTAATCGACCGTTGGACAGTGTGCCAGTTCCCTAGGCTAAGTCTGTCTTGGGTGTCGTATAGAGTGTATCGTAAGGATGGTTTGACGTTGTGATTTTGGCACTTAAACTGCGAATATACCGATTGCACAGCATATAAGGTGGTTATTGTTGTAATGGATATCGAACTGGCTGCAAATGCACGACCGCCGTGTTTATTAAAAATGTGTCAGGCGGCTGCGATACAGCGTAGCGATGATATCCGTCTGGGTAATGATGCCCGCCAGTTGTCGGTGTTCGTCAATCACCGGCATGGCATGTAAACCGCAATCTGTCATTGACATCCTCACCGCCCTAAAGAGACGGTGATTCCTACAGCTAGACGGCCATGCCCGACCGCGAGAATGTTCTTTGCCGCATTAACATCGCGGTCATCGTGCGTGACACCACACGCACTGCACGTCCATTCTCTTATTCCAAGCCCTGCGATACCTTTCGGCCTCGATTCGGGCAAAGCGCCACAACTCGAACAGGTTTGGGTAGTGTATGCCTCGTTGACTTCCTTAAAAACAATGCCTGCGTGAGCGCATTTATAGTCCAGCATTGTTTTTAATTGACCCCAGCCAGCATCCAGCACTGACTTGGCCATCTTGGTCTTAACGAGTTTTAAACTACTGACATTGCCCACATAGATTTCACCGCAGCGATTGACCAGCGTGCGGCTGAATTTGTGCAATGCGTCTTTTCTACGATTGGCGATTTTGGCGTGGATGGTTTTAACCTGCCGCTTGTTTCTGGCGCGTTGCGCCACAGCAAGCTTGCTTTCCAAGCCACGATAGAAGCGTGACGCTTCCAGCGTTGCACCATCTGAGCAAGTGGCTGTGGTGGCTAACCCTAAATCAATACCGATGCGGTCTTGACCTGCGGGTGTTGTGACCTCCACATCAACCACCACATTGAAGTACCAGCGGCCACGGGCATCTTCATTGAAGCTGCCCGATCTGAATGTATACTGGCTAAGGCCATAGCTATCCCATACGCCAAAGTAGTGGCCGTTGTGATAGACCTGTCCATTTTTCCACTGAGCAGCAGCGGTATTCAGTGGAATCCAGCCCAGTGAACGCCTCACACCACCCGACTTGCGCCAGTTCAAACGCGCTTTCTTAAACTGTTTGCGGCGCGTGACATATTCAACAGCAATACGCTGCACAGTCTGGCTGTGCAAGCCCAGCTCTTTTCCCGCGCCGTTGGTATATTTTTGAATATCATACGCAGACAAAAACACGCCCCGCTCTTTAATCGAACGATGGCTTAATTCATTGACAAAGTTCCAGACAAAGTTCGCCGACCGCGCCATGTTATTGAGCAGTGGTCGGTGTTTGTCTTTCACTCGAACTTTGAGCGTTTTAGTGTG
>DATERP010000150.1:0-3544 GCA_035271385.1 Thiopseudomonas sp.
GTCCTGCACTATTGCTGTTCTTCCTTCGATGAGCCCGTCCGGGGCTCAACTCAGGCGCTACGCCATCCATGGCTACACTTGCCACAGCAACAGTGCAGGACTTGCTGAACTTCTATACTGCTTGCACTCTTGTAGCTTGAATCAGTAGCAACGAGGGGTGTCAGGTACAAAGCTGGCTCAAGCAATGATAAAAAACACCTAAGGCTTACGCGCCACAATCACTGCACGCATCGGTGCGGGTAGGCCTTCGATGGTTTGCTTGGGGTTGTTGGGGTTTAGAAAGTCGCCTAAAGATTGATACTTCATCCACTCGGTTGAGCGTTGTTCATCGGTGGAGGTGTAGCTGATATCCACGCAATGCACATCTTTAAAGCCCGCGCGGCGTAGCCAAAGCTCTAGTGCTGCCACTGAGGGTAAAAACCACACATTACGCATTTGTGCATAACGGTCTTCAGGCACTAAAACCTGATTGCAGTCACCTTCAATCACTAAGGTTTCTAACACCAACTCACCGCCACTCACTAAGCAATCTTTCAGTGCTAAAAGGTGATCAATCGGTGATTTGCGGTGGTAAAGCACGCCCATCGAGAAAACAGTATCAAAGCCTTCGAGTTTTTCCGGTAAATCTTCCAGCGCAAAGGGCAGGTGCCACACCGGTGGTGCAGTAAAGAAGCGGCGTATGGCTTGGAATTGGCAGAAGAACAACCAGTTGGGATCCACGCCCACCACGCTTTGCGCGCCGGCACCGAGCATGCGCCACATATAGTAACCATTGCCGCAGCCCACATCTAAAATGCGTTTGTTGTTGAGATCTAAATGCGGACTGACGCGATCCCATTTCCAATCTGAGCGCCATTCAGTATCCACGTGCACATCAAATAAGCGAAAGGGCCCTTTGCGCCAAGGGATTAAACCTTGCAGCGCCGTGTGCAATTGCTCGCGTTCGGCTGCATTGCAGTCGCCTTGCAGATTAAATTCGCTGGTCAGTTCCGGAGTGCTGGGCACTAACGCAGGTAACGCATCCACCGCGCCCATCCAGCGCTGCAAATCACCGTGACCTATGGCGTATAAATCATCAAATTGCTGCTGCACATTGCGCGACCATTCTTTCATCGGCGTGTCAGCAAGGTGGCGTACTAAATCTGAGTAATCAATCATGGGAGGGCAATCAACGAGGCAAAGTTTAAACACTGGAACCACACAACGACCTTGCTGAACCCGGCGCTGTATAAACGCTCACGGTGTTCTTCAAGGCTGTCAGGTAGCATGACTTTTTCAATGGCACGGCGTTTTTGGGCGATTTCCAGCTCGCTATAGCCATTGGCGCGCTTAAAGGCTAAATGCAATTCGTTGAGCAGTTCATGCTCCTCTGCATCATTAAAGCGCAGCTTCTCTGAGAGAATCAGCGCACCACCGGGTAGCAGAGCGCTGTGAATGTTCTGTAGCAACTCTAGACGCTGCTCAGGGGCAATAAACTGCAAAGTAAAATTCAGCGCTACCAATGAGGTGGGCGAAAATTTCAGCTTAAGAATATCCGCTTCAATCACCTCTACCGGCAGCAACTCTTGAAACATGGCGTCTTGTGCATTGAGGTGTTCACGGCAGCGCTCAACCATAGCGGCAGAATTATCCACGGCAATGACTTTACAACCGCTGTGGCTGACATGGCGACGTAGCGCTTGGGTGACTGCGCCCAATGAGCAGCCTAAATCATAGAGCGTGCTATTGGCTTGCGCGAACTGTGCGGCTAGGACACCGGTATTTTCCACTATGGTGGGGTAGCCGGGTACCGAGCGCTTGATCATATCGGGAAAGACCCGCACCACATCTTCGTTAAAAGTGAAGTCGGGGACTTGCGCCAAGGGTGTGTTAAATATGCGATCAGGGACGTGGGTCATGGGCTTGAATGAGCAAAAAAGAAAGCTATTATGCCATAATCTGCGCTAGAAAATGCGGGCGTAGGGAACGGCTCAGTGCTGAGTTTTTGACGTTAAGTAAAACCTGCTACTTGATAGTCGGCGGCTAAGGCAATATTGTGTGTAAAGATTGTCATCGCAAGGCCCATCGATCTGTGAAAACATCCGCAGAATATATGCCTTTACCCGCTAAGATAGAGGCTGCTGAGTTGTGCTTTATGGGTTGAAATGAAGGTTTTTCAGTCTTAAGCCCTTTGGCCTATAGCCAGTAATGTGTCGTCAGGCTATTGTGGTGCGTCTTAGCTGGACAAGAATTTTAGGTTTGGCCGCCAGCAGAGCGCGTACAGTATGTACGTATTTTTTTATCTGTCAGTGACTCGCAAGTCGAGTGCTGAGTTAGCGGTCATCTAGGGCGGCTTTTAACGTGGAAGATGCACGATGATTGGCATACGCAGTATTGCAAGTTACATCCCTGAAGACAGAATTGATAACATCGCGCAGGCAAAAAGCTTTGATCGTGATGCTGAGTTTGTGCAAACCAAGCTTGGTACGACGACCTTGTCTGTTAAAGACGATGCTGAAGAGACTTCAGACTTATGTGTGCGTGCAGTGCAAAATTTGCTCGCGAAAAATCCTGAGCTTAAGCTTGAGGATGTGCAGGCATTGGTAGTAGTCACCCAAAACGGTGATGCGGAAGGTTTGCCACATACTTCAGCGATTGCTCAGCATAAGCTGGGTTTACCTACCCATGTAGCTTGTTTTGATGTGTCGCTAGGTTGCTCTGGTTATGTGTACGGCTTGTATGTACTCAAAGGCTTTATGCAGGCTACAGGACTGAAAAACGCTATTTTAGTGACTGCCGATCCCTACTCAAAAATCATGGATCGCTCGGATCGCATGACCACATTGTTATTCGGTGATGCGGCAACGGCAACCTGGATGGGTGAAGACCCGGTCTGGGAGCTTGGCCCAGCACGCTTTGGTGGTGATGGCGGTGGCGCTGAGTATCTCGTGGTTAAAGATGGTCACTTCCACATGAATGGTCGTCAGGTGTTTAACTTTGCCAGCCTGAAAATTATTCCGCATATGCAAGAAGTGCTCGATGAAGTGGGCATGCATATGGATGATGTGGATGCGATTTGTTTACACCAAGGTAGCGGTGCGATTGTGGATGCCATTGCTAAGCGCTTAGGTGATAACGGCAGTAAAGTCATTAAAGATATGTTCGGTGCGGGTAATACTGTGTCGTCATCCATTCCGATGTTGCTTGAACACTATGCCTTTAATGATGAATGGCGCAATGCCTTGTTATCAGGCTTTGGTGTCGGCTTGTCGTGGGGTTCTGCATTGTTGGTGCGTCCTAAGTCCTAGGCTTGATTGAGCTGGCGCGAGAGGATCCCGCGCCAGTTTTAGTTTTACCAGGTAGTCAGTCTGTAGCCTGCCAGTCAGCGATTTTCATCGACATCAGGATTCAATCTGCGACCCGAGCGGAAATTGAGATTACGCAGTTGCACGTACACATTCTTTAATGGGCCGTTTTGCACTGTGCAACTTAAGTGCATATCGCGTTCGCGCTCAGTCCCTTGCTGTTTGCCATTGCATTTATTGATCCCGTTGCTCTCGATCAG
>DATERP010000151.1:0-8635 GCA_035271385.1 Thiopseudomonas sp.
CCGGCCTCAATCATTTGCGCTGCAGAAATAATCGCTTGCAGCCCTGAACCACACAGACGATTGACGTTAAATGCCGCAGAGCTTTCAGCTAAGCCTGAGTTAATCGCGATATGCCGAGCCAAATAGGCATCTTGCGCGGCAGTGGTAATAATATGTCCATAAACAGCATGATCAATCTGCTTGGCATCAACACCACTGCGCTTAATCACCTCTTGTGCCGTTGCGGTCCCCATCTCTGCAGGACTTAACGCCGACAAACTGCCCGCAAAACCACCAATTGCGGTGCGCACACCCTCAACAATCACCACCGAGTTAAATTTCATAGCTTAATCCTTATTGTATTATGTGTTATTTACCAAGCATTGAGCGGGCAATCACTTCTTTCATAATTTCCGAAGTCCCCGCGTAAATGGTTTGCACCCGCGCATCCACATAAAAACGTGAGATCGGATACTCCAAGGTATAACCGTAACCACCAAACAGCTGCAAACACTCATCAATGGTTTTGCACTGCATTTCAGTTAACTGCAGTTTAAGCACCGCAGCATCGGTGCTGGTCATGCGCTGCTGGCGATATAAGCTCACGCAATGATTAAAGTACGCACGCGCCATATCAATTTGCGCACGCACTTCGGCCAACTTAAAACGGGTATTTTGAAAGCTGGCAATGGTTTGGCCAAATGCTGTGCGCTGTTTGACATAGTCGAGGGTCAGCGCCAATGCGCCCTCCATGGCACCGAGTGCTTGTGCGCCAACACCGAGTCGCTCACGGGGCAACTCCTGCATCAAATAGGCAAAGCCTGCGCCTTCCTCGCCCAACAACGCATCAGCAGGTAAAAGCATATCTTGGAAAAACAGCTCTGCGGTATCACTGGCATGTTGACCGATTTTCTGAATGGGTTTACCGCGCGAAAAGCCCGGCAAAGCGCTATCCACTAAAAACAGCGACACCCCTTTGGCGCCAGCCGCAGGATCAGTTTTAGCGCAGACAATCACCATGTCGGCGCTCATGCCATTGGTAATAAAGATCTTTGAACCATTCAGTTGCCAGCCATCAGCAACGCGTACGGCGCGGGTTTTTATATTGGCTAAATCACTGCCCGCACCCGGCTCAGTCATAGCTATGGCGCTCATCACTTCACCCGTGGCCATGCGCGCTAACCACTGTTGCTTCTGCGCTGCGCTGGCCAGGTGCTCGACATAAGGAATAACGATATTGGCATGGATGTTATAGGCGCTGGCCAAGCCACCAAAACCTCGACGGGAGATTTCTTCAAGCACCAACTGAGTGATGCCAAAATCGGCACCCGTGCCGCCATAGTCTTCGGCTAGATCGATGGCAAGCATGCCTGCCTCACCTAACTTTAACCAAAAATCTCGTGGAATTTGCCCTGCGGCTTCCCAATCGTCGTAGTATGGATCCGCTTCTTGCGCTAAAAAGCGGGAAATCATTTCGTAGAATAACTGGGTGTTATCATCGTGCTCGATCATGCCTGAAGCTCCTCACGCAATACGCGCTTTAATATTTTCCCAGCTGTACTCTTTGGTAATGCTGTATTAAAAACAACTTTTTTAGGGAGTTTAAAGCTGGCCAGATGTGGACGTGCGTGCTCAAGCAAGTCTTCCTCAGTAATTGTCACACCCTCTCTTAAGATGACCACGGCGGTAATGGCCTCTATCCATTTAATATCCGGCATACCAATCACTGCCACTTCAGACACTGCTGAATGAGTAAAGAGCACTTCTTCAATTTCGCGACTGGCTACCATAATGCCACCCGAGTTAATCACGTCCTTCATCCGATCAATGATGTAAAGATAGCCTTCCTCATCAAAGTAACCCACATCACCCGAATGGAACCAACCTCCCGTAAAAGCCTCTTCGGTCATCTCCGGCTGCTGCCAATAACCACTGAGCAACTGCGGCGATCGGTGCACAATTTCACCCTGCTCCCCTACTGGCAAGTCATTCATCTGTTCATCGACAATGCGCGTTTCTACAGTCAAAATTGGCTTGCCCGCTGATGCTGGACGATGCTCGTGATCTGCGGGGCGCAACACCGTAGCCAAGGGTGCTATCTCACTTTGTCCATAGCAGTTATACAGCCCTACGCCTGGTAAACGCTGCTGCAGCTCTTTTAATACTGGCACGGGCATAATGGATGCGCCGTAATAAGCTTTTTGCAAGCTACCTAGGTTTCGCTTGTCAAAATCCGGATGCCGCAACAGTCCAATCCAAAACGTCGGTGGTGCAAAAAAGGACACAATCTGTTCTTGCTCAATCCACTGCAAACACTGATCAGCGACAGGCCCTTCCAGCAAGCGAATACTGGCACCCATGAGTAATGCAGGCATTAAAAACACATGCATTTGTGCGGAGTGATACAAAGGCAGGGCCGCCAACATCGGCTCATGAGGTTTAATATCCAGCTCAACCATACAAGCAAAGTACTCCGCCAAAAATGCTTGATGAGTCATCATTGCTGCTTTAGGGGCTGCTGTTGTCCCCGCAGTGTATAAAAACTGAGCTAAATCATCGCCTTGCACTGTAACGCGCGGCGCAGTGGCAGGCGCATCCGAGTAGGCAACCTGCAAAATATCCAGTTCAGTATCGCCACCACTATGGAAGTGTCCGCGTATTGCAACGCTCGTGCCCGACACCGCCTTATCAGCCGTTGCAGCTAAACTGATATCCTCTATCAAAGCGCGCGCACCCGACTGCTCAATGACATAGCGCAACTCTTGCGCATTGAGCGCAAAGTTTGCCGGTACATGCACAAGCCCTGCACGCAAAGTCGCCAGCCAAGTTAAAACATAAGCATCTGAATTCTTTCCGTAAGCAACAACTCGATCGCCTTTCTTTAATCCTAGTAGTACAAACTGATTGGCCACTTTATTAACAGCCTCATCCAGCGCCTGATAAGACCACTGACGATCGGCAAACTTTAAGGCTATCTTAGAGGCGTTTTTGCGTGCGCTACGGCTAAGCGCGGCACCAATGGTATTGGCTTGCGGGGCGTTATTTAGCATGACGGCATCCCCCTTTGGTTCAGCACAGTGCAAACACTGCCCACTAGAAAATATCTCTGCATAACAGCTATAACTGGGCGCGCTGCATCGCTAGCTAAAACGGCCATCCTAACAACAGGTCTGCAAAACATATCCGTTCTCCGCTTAAATTTATTATTTTTGTTTTATTTCGCATCTTTTCTGGTTATCAAGCTCGTATCTTGATAGAAATGATGCGTTTAGAAGAGTTGCTGTCTTTCATATTAGGCGCACTTAAAATAATTTATTGTCAATTCAAGCCAAAAAATTAGCATTTCATGCCAACTTATAGCGACCAAGGTCGGTTAACCAATGCATACAGCCTCCACTACTGTTCCCATTCATTTTGTCCATAACTTATTTCAAGGCATAGCGACGACCCTTGCGCAACGAAAGCACTTTCTCGCTCAAGCCAATATCCCATTTTTTTTATTAGAAGCGCCGCACGGACGGGTCACGGTTTTACAGTTTGCTCACTTGTACCGTTTACTGGCCAATGAGTACGATGATGAAACGCCAGGCTTCTTCAGTCGCCCGCTGCGTGGCGGCACCCTTAAATACCTATGTTTAAGCCTACTCGATGCACCTAATCTACGGGTTGCTTTGCACCGTTTCAGTCAGTACTTCCGCTTACTCTTGGACGATGCGCACTATCAACTGCAGATCAATAACAATGAAGTCACAATGCGCTTTATAGAAAATGCCCTACCGCAAGGCAACCGCGTATTGGTGCATGAGCTTATGTTGAAGTTGGTGCACGGTATCGCCGCTTGGCTTACCACAGAAAAAATCCCACCTTTACGAATCAGCTGTGCCTACCCGCAACCGCAGCACAGCCATGAGTATCTGTATTTCTATCCTTGTGAAGTGCTGTTTGAGCAGCCCGAAACTGCTATTCACTTTGATCCCAAGCTTTTACAAAAACCGATTCGACAGACTAAACACAATCTCAGTACTTTTTTGCAACACGCACCGGCCGACTGGATTTATGTGTCCTTTGGCGAGCGTTTACTCGCACACCGCGTTAAAGATTATTTAAGCGAATTGGATCAAACTGGCGCGCTCATTCAGCAGGTTGCCGAGGCTTGTCATATGTCGGTTAGAACACTCTCACGTCGTTTAGCAACGGAAGGAACAAGCTTTCAAGCCATTAAAGATGAAGTGCGCCGCGATTTTGCCATTCAGCAACTCACGGGTAGCTCAGTACTATTAAGTGTATTGGCAAGCCAATTAGGCTTTGAAGATTTAGCCAGTTTTAATCGCGCTTTTCGAAAATGGACGGGTAGCACACCAGGCAGCTATCGCCGCGGACTACTGCAATAGCAATCGCAAAGATAAACTCGGTTTTGAGCCTCTGTGCCCTAGGTTAATCCGCAACCTCTGTGCAGGCTGCAACAACGCTCTAAGCCTGCACGGGACAAAAACGCGTCAGTTGTCCTAAAACCATGAGCATAGCTGTTAGACCTTGTTAATCCAGCTGATGTGCTCCAGTTGCTCTGCCGCGCCTATTTCTTAGCCATGACGTCCAACAGACGATTGACCGCTTCAAGGTGCTCAGGCTCGTTATGGCACATCCCCTGGAAACACGCGCAAAGATCTAAGAAGTCTTTCAGCTCCATACGTTGCGCCATTTTCATCAAGCGCTTAGTTAAGCGCGTTGCTTTAGGCGGTTGACTGGCGATGCGTTGAGCCAGCTCTAGCACCGTGGGCAGTAACGCATCATGTTCGGTCACCTGCATAACGATACCCATCTCTTTGGCTTCTGCAGCTTCAACAATACGCCCGGTCAGGGTGAGCTCAAAAGCCTGCTGATAACCGATCAAGCGCTGCATAAACCAAGCACCGCCATCACCTGGAATAATTCCTAAATTAAGGAAGGTCTCACCAAATTTAGCTTTCTCTGAAGCAATACGGATATCAGCCATATTAGCCAAATCAAAGCCTGCACCAATGGCAGGACCATTGACTGCAGCAATAATTGGCACTTCAACCGCTTGTAAAGCTAACGGGATGCGCTGGATACCTTTACGGTAACGCTCTGCACACTCAGCCACACCGCCAGCAAAGTCACCGCTGCGCTCGGCCATATCACGGATATTGCCGCCGGCACTAAACGCAGAACCTGCACCAGTGATGACCAATACCGCCACTTCAGTGCAGTGGTTAACCCACTCTGCGGTCGTCACAATATCTTCAATTAAGTTCGATCCTGTTAACGCATTGCGGATATCGTGACGATTAAGAGTAAGGGTAGCAACACCACTTTCTATTGTGAGCAAAGCATCGGTTAACTGCGGCAAATTATTCATTATTATATCTCCTATTTATTACTCACTTGCGAAGCCACTGTGGCAGCGCTGTCGCTGCCAGCACGCTCTCGTTTCAGATCCTATTGAGTCACTTTTTCGGGGTGAGGCCGCAACAATGTTAAAGCCTTGTTGCTCTTATGGTAATCCCCCCATTTATAACAGGGTTCAAAAGTAGACATCAGGCCACTATGGCCAACTTTTGTTTGGTGGTAATGCCACCTAGTCCCATATTAGGTCGTTCGTTATTGTAGTGCCAGAGCCATTGAGTCGCATAATCTTGAACTGCGCCAATGCTCTCAAATAAGTACTGAGCGAGCCAGTCATAACGTACAGTACGGTTGTAGCGTTCGATATAAGCATTCTGCTGTGGGTTACTAGGCTGAATAAAGTCCAGTTTAATATCATGTTTAGCTGCCCAAGCACCAACATGGCTGAGCTTGGCCTGATAGCGATAGCAGGTTTCACTGATACTAAACATCAGACATGCCAAGCGAATGCTGACAGTTCTTTCACTCACTGCTCGCAGCGCCATCTCGCGACGTCGAGACGGCTTTACCACTTTTTTTCGATGGCCTCTTTGAGAATATCGGCTTTTAAGCGCTCTTCAGCGTACATCTTCTTGAGTCGACGGTTTTCTTCCTCAAGCTCCTTTAAGCGCGTCATCATTGAAGCATCCATACCGCCAAACTTAGTACGCCACTTGTAAAAGGTTGCGCTGCTCATACCATGCTCGCGGCACAACTCTGGAACAGGTACGCCGTTTTCAGCTTGCTTCAAGACTGAGAGGATTTGGCTGTCGGTAAATCGTGATTTTAGACCGCTGCGCGCTACTGCGTTGCATGCAGAATCTCCTTGCATATAGCTTATGGAAAATTCTACTTGAGAGCACTGCTATTTTCCGGGGGGATTACCAAAGGGTTTGGGGCAATTTGCAGCGTCATCACGGAGCGGAAAGTTTAGCTCAGGTGCTGAAGTCATGGCTCGTTTTTGCAAAGAGTCCTTGCGAAGATGAAGATGCTATTGCCTAGGGGGCAGAGATCAAAGGGCTTGGCGTTTCATTCGCCAGCAAACATTTGCGTATGTTAGATCCCGAGCGGTACGCAGTCCTTGATGACATGTTGCAGCAAGGCTTGGGTATCGCACTTAACCCGCGTGGTTACCGCTTGTTCCTATCTGCTTTACGGGCCCTAGGTAAAGAAATTGATCAACCGATGAGAATCGCCAATTTGGAAGCGGCGCTATTTTTGCTGGTTCGCCAAGGGGTGAGAGCAAAAACTGATGCCTAATCGGGTAGCCGAGGGTTTCTAGTACTCGCCCCGACAACACCCTGCATGCGGCGCCGCACAGGGCACGGTTTGGGCACAGAGCCTTTTTAGACGATTTTTAAAGCAGGAATGACAGGCATAAAAAAAGCCCTAACTCATTGAAAGTTAAGGCTTTTTAATCTGGTTGCGGGAGCAGGATTTGGTTATGAGACGGATGATTTAGCGACATATTAAAAGTCGCTAATTGTCATAAAGTGCTGTCTATGGGTAGAATAAGGACGTTTTGAGCAACTTACCCAGCGACCGTTGAGAACACTCTATGACCATTAACGCCACACAGAATTGGCACAATAAAAAATCTGATGCCGTCGAGAAAATGACCGTAAGGCTAGGACGGCGGTTTGAGAGAATCTGCGAATGGGCCATAGAGAGTGGCCAGCAGCTGCAGCTTGAGACGGGTTATCATATATTAGGCCTTAGTCCTTACCTAACAGGTATTGGCAACCTGGTTCACGAGCTCAGTCATTCAGACTCATTGCGTATTACCCAGCAATGGTCAGCCAATCCAGTCGTTAAGATGCTGGCAGAGTTTGCTGCAGCAGTTAAAGCATCGCCCGAAATAGACCGCCGGTATAGTTATATTCCTCACGCAGGTGGTGCAGCAAATAACCGTCGTCAGTTTAAAGACTTTCAGAATAAAACCTTTCTACTCACACTGCTGACCCACCCCCTTGCAGATATTACTGACCAACAGACCTATTTAGAACGCCAGCGATTACGCATCTGGATACTGGCACAGGCAGCAACTCGACTCATTGAGCATGGGATTCCTGCAGACCGTTCTATTAGTGCTGCCGCTAGGTTTTTAATTCTTGATGCGGATGCGCGCGAGTGGACCCTGATTGACCAACTGGTGCATCGCGCTAGAAGACAGCTAGGTGACAGTCAAACATTTGAGCGATATACGACTGCACTGGCAAACGCAGCTGACGCGCTGAAAGACGATGATCGCTTCGCTGAACGAGGGTATCGAGCATTTCTAAATGCGATCATGGCAATCGCTTATGGCGAAATTAATCCAATAGAAAATAATATCGTCTACATCAAAGTTCCAGCTGTAGTCAAATATAGAACTCTCTCCCCTCAAAAGATACAACCAGTCGGACACTTGCCCGAAGAAATCCCAGTTTCATTACCTGTGGCCTTTGAGGATATAGACGAGCCAACATTTTCATACATTGCAGAAATTGACCCAACAGACAGTCCAGCAGAACAGACACTGAGCTCTGGCAGCGTTTACATGCAGACCATGGAGATGTCTCACTACCTACCGTGGTCATGGGATAAAATTTTGCCTGCAGAAGTTGAAACACTGCATGACTGGCTCAACAAAGCTCTGAGCTCTGCTGATATACAAACCAAGCTTGGGACAGTCTGTGTCTGGCTTGCCATGAGGTTTGGGCGCTCCCTGTTTATGGTTGAGCGTTTCCTTATTGATACTGAAGTCACAGAAGAGTGGAGTTTTTCAACTGACTTTAAGCAGATTAAACGTGTCGCTCCGAGAAGAACCAGCCACTGGCGACCTAATGAGACACAAGCCAAGTTGCTCGCAGCTCCATTTTTAGATGAGCTTAAGATCTCTATACCTAACAAGATTCAGAAAGCCTTGCAGAATGCGGTATCAACTGACGAGGGTACGCCAGAATCACTTGGGCACATTTGGCGGACAGTCAGCACATCAAAACTGGACGTATGGTTTGGCGAACAAGCGCGTATCTTTTTCCCACGCATTACCAGCTCTAAGCTCTCCACCTACCAAAGCCAAAACTTGTTTGATGCCACTGGCGAATACTTATTTTCTCGCCTGCTAACTTCACATCCTGACAGCGCATTGCCGGGTGCCTGCAGTTATGCGACTTGGGATGTGAAGGCGATTGAGCAAGGAATGCAACTGTCAGTAGAAGACTTTGGGGCGGACGACAGTATTAATGCCATGGGTAGTTTGCTGGCACCA
>DATERP010000152.1:0-3208 GCA_035271385.1 Thiopseudomonas sp.
GGTTAAACCAACTGGCGCTGTAGAACTTTGCTTAAGTGCGCGAGCGGGCTGACGCTAGGATCGTATTGGTTTTCTGGGGCAATATGGAAGGTTTGTTCCAGCATATATTGACCTGACTCGACACCATGTAAGGCGTGATCCGAAAAGCACACCCAAACCGAGCCGGGCGCAAACGGCATACTGACTTGCTCAGCTTCTTTTTGGTACTGCATATCAGCTTTCATAGAGTCATGCAGTTGCAGCATCAGGTGATCATATTCTGTGCGCAGCGACTTGGTAATACCCAGTGTATGCAGTGCCTTTGCTTGCCAGCGCACATAAGGCTTACTGCGCGGCAGCATGGTGTTAACCATATCGGCAAAGGGCTCACCGACACGCCAAACACGCGGTACGCCTTCAGGATTAATATTACTAAAAACGCGTAAAATACGCTCGCCTCGATTGGGCCGTGATGGAAAAGCATCCACATGCATACGACGGTCATCCGCACGCCATGATTGTTTACGCGCTTCAACGGTCTTTGGACGGTAGCTGGTGGGAGCCTTGCGTAAGGCGCCTTGGTATTTTGGCAGCAGGCTGTGAACCAGTTGTTCTGCTTGCGTACGATAGCGTTTAAGCATGGCGCTCAGTAGCGCATGAGTACGCTCATCACCGGCCGCACCTTTGAGCTGATCATCGCTTGCTAAGCTGATATTACGTACTTTTTCATCCAGTACGGCAGGTGTGAGCAGGGCTTGCTCATCTTTATCTAAGGTGAAGGGCAGGCTGGGGAAGTACAGCACCTTGCCTTGCTCAAGCGCACTGATCCAGCTGGAGTCAGTGTCGGGTAGTTGCCAGTCTGTTGCGGGGATTTCTACAATTTGCGATTTCATATTAATAAGCCTTCGCTGTATTACGTTGGCTAATCTTTAAAGTCGAGACCTAATATGTGCGTTAAATGTTATATACATATAGATAATACGTGATGGATGCTGACTGCAGCCTGTCTAGCTAGGTGGATTGATCTGTTATCAGGCGGATTAAACTGAGCGGGGCGGGCGTATCAGGCGGTTTGGTCTTATTGAGCGGTGATGTTATTTGACTGCGCCAGTGGCAGGCTTTAGCTGAAGATAAAATACCTGTAGGCTGTTGCTTAATTGACTGTGTGATAGCCAGCGTATTGCTAGCGAGAGAGTCGTTATAGAGTCGCGTTGTGAATACTTTGGGCTATCGATCGACAGTTTAAACAATCAATAGATCAGGTGTTTTATGCAACTCACTGAAGTGTTACAGCGTCGTTATGCAACTAAGGCTTTTGATGCCACAAAAAAACTACCCGAAGCTGTAGTTGAGCAATTATTTGCTTTGCTGCGCTTAAGTCCATCGAGCACCAATATTCAGCCGTGGCATTTTGTGGTGGCCAGTACCGATGAGGGTAAGGCACGTTTAGCTAAAGGTGCGGGTGGTAATTACAGCTATAACCAAAGCAAAATCCTCAATGCTTCACATGTAGTGCTATTTTGTGCGCGTACGCAGATTGATGACGAGCATTTGCAAAAAGTGTTGGCAGCTGAGGAACGTGATGGCCGTTTTATTGCCAACCCTGAAGTCAAAGTGGCGGCGCACAATACTCGTGTGGCTTATTTAAATGAACATAAATTTACTAAGAAAGACGTGCCGCACTGGCTCGAAAAACAAGTCTATTTAAATATGGGCAGTTTCTTGTTGGGTGCCGGATTACTGGACATTGATGCCGTGCCATTGGAAGGTATTGATCAGGCCATTTTGGATGCTGAATTTGGTTTAAATGAGCGTGATTTAACTGCCATTATTGCGGTTGCGTTGGGTTATCGGGCAGAGACTGATTTTAATGCGTCTTTGCCGAAATCACGTTTAGCAGCCGAAGATGTTTTTACCGTCATTTAAGTTGAACTGTAGCGCGGCATAGGGTTTTTATAAGCCTAGGCCGCGCTCTTTAAATAGCTAGCACATAGAGACAGTGACAGTGACAGTGATAAAGGCACACTCAATCAATGCGAATAATTAAAGCGCCGCACAGTTATCAGGAAGAAATCCGCAAAAGCCGTTTTCTTGCGCAAGCCATTTTCCTGCCCAGTGCCGAGCAAGCTACGCAGCTGATTGCTCAGTTAAGTACGCCCAATGTTTCGCATAACTGCTGGGCGTGGCGTTGTGGCGATCAATACCGTTTTAATGACGATGGTGAGCCCAGCGGTACGGCTGGGCGGCCTATTTTAGCGGCGATTGAAAACCAGAATTTTGATCAAATATTGATCGTGGTGACGCGCTGGTATGGCGGTATTCAGCTAGGGACCGGTGGTTTAGCGCGTGCGTATGGCGGTTGTGCCAATCAAGTCTTACAGACAGCCAGTAGTGAAACCTTAGTGCCACAGACTGTTTTGACTGGGCATTGTCCCTACACCTATTTAGATATCTTTAAAGTGCGCATAGCCGAAGCAGGTGGGGTGGTGAGTGCTGAGGAGTTTGATGCAGAGGGCGCCGTCTTGCATTTGACTGTCCCAGATGAGCAGGTAGTTGCATTGCAAGACATCTTGAGTGAGGCCACGCGTGGTGTCAGTTGTTTAGAAGAAGTTAAGCTGTCTTAAAACAACAAACCGCCCTAAGAGGCGGTCTGTAGTGAAGAATATGCAGCAATTAACGCCAGTCGGCACGGTCCATTAAACGGATCGCTTCAGCTTGACGCTTACCTGCCACTTCAACAGGGATGGTGTCAGCTTTAAACTCGCCCCAAGCCGCAACTTCTGCAGAGGGCTTAACATCTGGGTTAGCTGGAAACTCTTGGTTTACGCCAGCAAAGATGCTTTGTGCTTCGTCAGTGGTCATCCACTCAAGCAATTTACGCGCTTCGTCAGCGTGTGGTGCATATTTAGTGATACCAGCACCAGATAAGTTGACGTGAACACCACGGTCATCTTGGTTAGGCCAGAACAGTTTTACTTTTAGATCTGGGTTTTGTTTGTGCAAACGGCCGTAGTAGTAGCTGTTGACGATACCTACATCACATTGACCGGCATTAATAGCATCCAGCAGGGCGGTGTCGTCGGAGAACACATCGGTGGCTAAGTTATTGATCCAAGCTTTAACTAGTTTCTCAGTTTGCTCTGCGCCGTGAGCTTCAATCAGCGTTGCGGTCAGTGACTGGTTATAAACTTTTTTACTGGTACGTAAGCACAAACGGCCTTCCCAGTTT
>DATERP010000153.1:0-17549 GCA_035271385.1 Thiopseudomonas sp.
TGCTGCCACGCGCACTCCTCCATCCATCGCACATAAACAGCGTTATTCACATGATCCAACTCATCAATATCCGCCGCGGTGGCACACAGTGGCAGCACAAAAGGTGCCGGATAATCCCAACTCATGTTAAAGATTCCAAGTGCCGCGCCATGGCACAGGCCTCACGCGCCAATTGCGTGATTTGATCCCAAGCTTGGGCTTGCACAAGGCTCGCTGGCGCAATCCAAGTACCACCACAACAGGCGACATTAGGCAAACTCAAATAGCTCAATAAATTATCACGAGTCACACCGCCCGTTGGGCAAAAACTAATACCCGTAAACGGGCCTTTAAAGCTATTGAGCATGCGCACACTGGCTTCGCCATTGGCGGGAAATAACTTTAATGAACGATAACCATGCTCAACAGCAGCCAACACCTCAGACGGCGTCATCACCCCAGGCAAATACGGCAACTGCATCTCTGTTGCTGCTTGCGCTAAGCGCTCAGTAAAGCCTGGGCTGACCGCAAACTGCGCACCTGCTTCAACAGCTTGAGTGAACTGCTCTTCACGAATAATCGTGCCCGCTCCGACAATTAAATCAGGAACTTCTTGGCGAATGACTTGCAGTGCTTCCAGTGCCTGCGGCGTGCGCAAAGTGACTTCAATTACATTTAAACCGCCCGCACACAAAGCTTGCGCTAAGCCAACCGCACGCTCCACATCATCAATAACTAGCACCGGCAATACGGGATAAGCGCGACGTAATATTTTTTCCATAGTGAGCATTATTCAGTCCTCTATTAGAAAGCTGGCACCCTGATCTGCAGGCCCAACCCATCGACGTTGTGCAGCAAATAACTGCAAACCATAGCCCAACGCCTGGTTATGCGGCACCTGAGCATCACTGCGTAGGGCCAACTGCTCTGAGGTGACATGCAGATGAAATAGATCCTCGCGGGCATCAATCTCAATTAAATCACCATCCTGTATGCGACTTAACACACCGCCTTTGGCCGCTTCAGGAGTGACATGAATCGCTGCTAACACCTTACCTGATGCACCGGACAAACGGCCATCAGTGACTAATGCGACTTTCTGCCCATTGGCCTGCAAGTTTGCCAATAAGGGCATCAACTTATGCAGCTCAGGCATACCGTTGGCCGCTGGACCTTGGAAGCGCAACACCAACACCAGATCACCAACCAGCACGCCAGCATTATAGGCCGCCAGTACCTCGGCCTCAGTATCAAAGACTCGTGCTGGCGCTTTAACTGCCCAGAACTCTTCTTTTACCGCTGAAGTTTTAACTATGGCGCGACCTAAATTACCTGCCAGTAAATGCAAGCCACTGTGCCTAGCAAATGGCTCTGTGCTTGCTCGCAAAATACTTGGGGCTTGGCTGTCTTTTGGCACATCGCGCCACTCAAGTTTATGATTATTCAAATAGGGTTCACGCGCATAAGCTTGCAAACCTTGACCTGCCACAGTACTAACATCTCGATGCATAAAACCAGCATCCAGCAGCTGCTTAAATAACCATGCAACACCACCTGCTGCATGAAACTGATTTACATCTGCAACACCACTGGGATACACATGCGCTAGCAATGGCACGACTTTCGACAACTCGGCTAGATCTTCCCAAGTCAATTCATAACCCGCAGCACGGGCAATGGCCGGCAAATGCAAAGCATGGTTGGTCGAACCACCACTGGCCAATAAAGCCACCGCACCATTAACCAAGGTCTTGGCATCAATCTGCACCGCTAAAGGTAAAAAACGACTGCCGTGGCGAGAATTTTCAACTAACAGACGCGCAGCTTCATCCGTTAAAGCATGACGCAATTCAGAGACTGGCGAAGCAAAGGCACTGCCCGGCACATGCAAGCCCATGGCTTCCATTAGCACCTGATTGCTATTAGCGGTACCGTAAAAAGTGCAAGTACCGGGCTCATGATAAGCAGCCAACTCAGCCTCTAACAGCTCCTCGCGAGTGGCTAACCCCGCTGCATAACGCTCACGCACTGCAGCTTTTTCAGGATTAGACAAGCCGGAGCTCATAGGTCCTGCCGGCACAAATACCGCTGGCAAATGACCAAAACTCAAAGCACCAATTAATAAGCCTGGGACGATTTTATCGCACACGCCTAAATACAACGCACCATCAAAGACCCCATGGGTTAGGCCAATGGCAGTGGCTTGCGCAATAAGATCTCGCGAAAACAGCGATAATTGCATACCCGGCGTACCTTGGGTCACGCCATCGCACATTGCCGGCACTCCAGCGGCAAACTGTGCACTGGCACCGTAGCGGTACAGTGCGACTTTCAGCTGATCAGGGTAGTTCTTGAGCGGTGCATGCGCTGACAACATATCGTTGTAGCTGGAAATAATCGCCATATGTGACGCACCACCTTGACGCATAATCACCCGCTGGTCATCAGGTTGTGCAGCCATCACATGAGCTAAGTTCGAACAGCCATGCGCACGATTCACCCCCTGCTCTGCCGCCTGCAACGCATTATTAAGATAGGTGGTACGCCGCAGTTTTGAGCGCTCCTCGATCTGTTGGGTAATACGCTCAACAACAGGATGCATCATGCTAATCTTCCTTTCTAACAGTCTACTCAATAGCATTAAATACTAAGGAGCCCAGTAAATCTGCACCGGCAATGGCGCATGCCAAAGCAAATGATAAATCGGCAAGGCCTGTGTGGTCGGGTCATTGGCCAGCACACGATCGAGCATCTGTCGCTTAGCATCACCAAACACCAACACGGCTAAATAGCCTGTGGCACACAACATGGCTAAATTCAAAGACAAACGCACCTTAGGCTCATCTGGTGCTAAGCCCACTAATGCATCGGGCAGTTCAGCACACTGCAGTGACGGTATTAAATTGGGCATGCCCGGAAATAACGAGGCAATATGCCCATCACCGCCCATGCCTAACACAGTCGCAGCAAAAGGTTTTTGTGTCTGTAAAGCCTGCGCCCAAGCTACGCTTGATGCTTGCGCCGTTTCGCTCAGTCGCGGATCAATCAACTGCGCGTGCGGCAAGGCTTGCCTAAGCATCTGCGCATTACTGTAGTCACTGTCACCGGCCACCCAACGCTCATCGGTTGGGCTGACAGTGATATCCGCCCATGGCAAAGCCAGTTGATTCAATTGCGCCAGCAGGCCTGCCGGTGTACTGCCACCAGGCAGCAGGATACTGGCCTTATTCTGAGTCTGTAAATCCTGCGCAATGCAGGCTGCCAACTGTTGCGTCAGCGCCTCGTTACATGCTTGCTGGGTCGCAAACGAATGCAAAAGAGCCTGTGACATTGACACCTCCAAAACACTCAATCAAACAGCTAGATTACTTTTTCAGCAGCGGCGCATGGCCATCATCGCTCACCACAAAAGCACCTTCTGGAGCTTGACGACGATTGGCAGGACGCTTAGCCGTTTTCTTCACGACTTTTTTAACTGCATCTTTCTTCGCTACTTTCTTCTTTTTAATACCGGCAGCTTTACCTGAAGCTTTGACGTTTTTCGGACCTTGATACGCACCTTTGAGCTCTTTAATCACGCGGCGCTCAAAAGTCTGCTTCAAATAACGCTCAACACTGGACATCAAGTTCCAGTCATTATGGCAAATCAAACTGATGGCCAAGCCTTCTTCACCGGCACGGCCAGTACGACCGATACGGTGTAAATACTCATCCCCCGAACGCGGCATATCAAAGTTGATCACCACATCCAAACCATCAATATCTAAACCACGCGCAGCGACATCAGTGGCAACCAAGACCCGTGATTTACCTTGGCTGAAACGCTCCAGTGCACGCTTGCGATCTTTTTGATCTTTATCGCCATGCAACACATAGGCATCAATGTCTTGCGCAACTAAACGGCCATATAAACGGTCGGCTTGCACACGGGTATTGGTAAACACAATCGCCTTACGAAAAGGCTCGTTGTTCAGCAACCAATGCACTAAGCGCTCTTTATGCGGCACATCATCAGCAGTGATAATTTGCTGGCGCGTGCTTTCATTCATTTCAGCGACTTGGTTGACCATTAAATGCAATGGGTCTTTAAGTACATTGTTAACCATTTCACGCAGGGCATTACCACCGGTAGTGGCTGAGAACAGCAAGGTTTGCTGACGGTTAGCGCACTCATCCACCAAGCGCTGCATATCTTCGGCAAAGCCCATATCCAGCATACGGTCGGCTTCATCCAGGATCAGCACTTCAACTTGGTCTAACTTGAGGTGGCCGGCATTTAAATGCTCAATTAAGCGACCTGGCGTAGCAATCAAGATATCTGGATCTTTGCGCAGCAATGCACCTTGCTCTTTAAAGTCTTCACCACCAGTAATCACGCCCGATTTAATAAAGGTAAATTGCGAGAAACGCTCCACTTCAGCCAAGGTTTGGCGCGCGAGCTCACGGGTAGGCAACAAAATCAGCGAGCGAATTGCCACACGCGGTTTAGCGCCGGCGATAAAACGATTGAGTAACGGCAAGACAAAAGCTGCAGTTTTACCACTGCCGGTACGAGCAATCACACGCAGATCACGACCTTCAAGGGCAGCCGGAATCGCCGCTGTTTGGACTGGCGTGGGCTCGGTGAAATTCAATTCAGCCAGCGCTTTTAAGAGACGCTCATGCAGGGCAAGTTCAGAAAACACGGTATACCTCAAAGATCATTGATCATAATAAATAACGCCCCGCACACAGGCTAAGGCTAATAAAGAAACATTGTACTTCAGTTTACGCTTCGAGATTGCTTGACTAGCACCCGTAAGCTATCAAATATCACTAAAGTCACCGCCAACCAGATCGGCACATAGGTCAACCATTGGCCCGACTCCACTGCTTCACCAATCCAGAACACACTAAACAGGAACAATAAGACCGGTTCAACATAGCTTAAAATACCCAGCAACCCCAGCGGCAGCAGGCGGCTAGCGCCCAACATTGCTGCAAACGCAAAGGTGCTTAACAGCCCTAAACCCGGTAGCAGATACCAAAGTTGTGGTGACTCTACAAAAGCATGTGCCGGCGCTAAGCTGATCACTAAATAAAGTGCTACAGGCGACATCACCAGCATTTCTAAAAAGAAACCGGTAAAGGCATCAAAGCCCATCCAGCGGCGTAGCATAAAGTACGGTGGATAGCCCACTGCACACACAATGGTGACCCAAGACAAACCACCCACACGCCACAACTCGTATAGCATACCCATCACTGCAAGAAACACAGCGATACGCTGCAAGGCGCGTAAATGCTCATTGTAAAAAACCCGCCCCGCCAGCACTAACATCAAGGGCATCAAAAAATACCCCATGGTTAAATCCAGCATATGCCCAGTCAGCGGTGCCCAAACAAACATAAACCATTGCACCGCCATTAAGCCGGCCGCAGCGATCAGCGCCAGCACTAATACAGGCTCACGTTTTAACCGAGTAAAACTCTGCTTAAGTTCAGGCCCACGCCCCACGATCAGTAATAAAATAAATACCGCAGGAAGTGACCACAGAATACGCTGGGCAAAAACCTGCACACCATCCAGTGGCGCTAATAACAGCACATAGGCTGGCACAATAGTAAATACGCATGAAGCGAAAAACGACATCGCCACACCGCGGCCTGACAACTGCATACGGGTGCCTCTCAATAATAGATAAAGTGCAAGCAGCAATGCCTATAGCTGACAGTCTGGCATCTGTATAAGCATGCAGAACTGCCCCATAGACAATCGTACTCAACACTTAAACATATAAGATCACCAGCGCACTGCAGCACGCTGGCATAACAGATCTCTAATCTTTGCGATTAAAGCTTTTGACCTGCTGCTGCACTGCAGCTTTAGCCAACATATACGCCGAGACCGGCGCACTTAACATCAAAAATAGCGTAATCAGTAATTCATGCACATGCAAGACTTCATCCTTGCTGCTGAAATACAACATGGAGGCAATCAGCACACAGCCCACGCCCAAGGTTGTCGCTTTAGCCGGACCATGCAAGCGGGTAAAGAAGTCCGGAAAACGATATAAACCAATCGAACCTGCTAAAGCAAAGGCACTGCCCACTAACAAAAAAAACGCAACACTGTATTCAATCCAAACCGACATTTAATCACCCAATTTTATTCAATAATATCGCCGCGTAATAGGTATTTACACAGCACGACCGTACTGAAAAAGCCAAATAAAGCGATTAATAAAGCCGCCTCAAAAAATAAGCGACTGCTTAACAACACCCCAAATATCACCAACAAACCCAAACCATTCAGATATAAAGTATCCAAAGCTAAAATACGGTCCACCGCATCAGGGCCGCGTAGCAGGCGTATAAAGTTCAACACCAAACTCAAACCAAACATCAGCATACTGATATAAATCACTGTGGTGAGCATGCAAACACCTCCTTGAGCGGCTGTTCATAGCGCTGTTTAATCTCTGCAATCAAAGCCTGGGCATCATCACAATGCAAGGCATGCACCGTCAGTAATGACTCTTGACGATTGACGTTGGTCGCGACTGTACCTGGAGCTAAAGAAATAGCGCTAGCCAATAAATAAATCGCCAAATCATTATCCAGCTCATACGGCAGCTGCACCCACATGGGTTGCAACTGATCAACACGGCCTAAAGCTAAGCGCGCCACCTGAAAGTTGGCAACGATAATATCAACCAACATATGCTGGCTAAAAATAAAAACATGTTTCCAGCTGCGGATATGCGGCAAACGTGGCCACCAACTTTGCGTAAAGCGTGGAATCAGCACTGCTAAAAAACCACCTAGTAGCCAATGCCCCACCGAGGCAAAATCATCCACCAACAGCAACCACACTATCAGCAAGCATAAACTACCGAGCGGGTGGGCTAACCATTTTGAACCTCTCATCGTACATCCTCCAACTGCATGGCCTGCACATAAGGCTGTACATCCAACAATTGCATGGCCGCCGCTTCAGTAAAGTCAATCACCGGCTGCGCAAACACCACCAATACTGCACTGCTCAACAGCAGCAGTGCAGCAATAGCAAATGCCGTTTTATCTAAAGGTGCAGCGGCACTGGCCGTCGTATGATGACGCCAAAACACCAAGCTGCCGGCACGACTTAAACCAATCACACCGACTAAACCTGACACCAAGACCACCGACCATAACTGCCATGCAGCCGTATCAGACACCGCTTGCAGCAGTAAGACCTTACCCAAAAAGCCTGAGAACGGCGGTAAGCCTGCCACCGCAATAGCACCTAAAAAGAAGCTGGCACCCAATAGGTGCGGATTAAGTAAAGGTGGCCCAACTTTCAGTCCACCCCCTAAGTCTGCACGCTGTTTGGCTATAATATCAGACAGTAAAAATAGACCAGCAATCACCCAAGTACTGTGAATCAGATAATACAAACTGGCGGCAATCGTCGCCTCAGTACCGACAGCAATCCCCGCAAGTAAAGTTCCGACCGACACCAAAACCAAATAGGCTAACAAGCTGCCTAAACTGTTTGCCGCAAACGCACCTAAAGCAGCGAGAGCCATGGTTAATAAGGCCAGTACCCATAAGAGATTGCTGCCTAAACCACTGGCAGCGCCCGCCTCGTCACCAAACACCAAGGTGCCAAAACGCAAAATGGCATACAAACCCACCTTGGTCATCACAGCAAACAACGCCGCTACGGGTGCTGTAGCACTGGCATAAGCGCGCGGCAACCAAAAGTGCAGCGGTAAAAAAGCCGCCTTGAGACCAAACACCAACATCAATAAAGCACCCGCAGCTTCCAGTAAGAACAGCTGATCACCTTCGGCTTGCGCCACAAAGCGGGCTAAATCAACCATATTCAGTGTGCCAGCAACGCCATAAAACAAGCCCGCAGCCACTAAAAACAACCCCGAACCGATCAGATTTAAAATTACATAATGCAATGCCGCACGAATACGCGCCGCACCCAAGCCATGTAACAACAAGGCATAGGAAGCGATCAGTAAAATCTCAAAGAACACAAAGAGGTTAAATAAGTCTCCGGTTAAAAACGCACCGTTAATTCCAGCAATCTGAAACTGCAGCAACGCATGAAAATAGCCGCCGCGCTGATCATCACCGCGTACCGCATATAAAGTCACACATACCGCAAGTACTGCAGTGACCCCTAACATCAAGGCACTGAGGCGATCCAAAACCAAGACAATCCCAAAAGGTGCCGACCAATTGCCTAAGCTGTACACCTGAATATCGCCGTTGTGTGCTTGTAGCAACAAAGAGCCTGCACACACCAACAGCATCAGAACACTAGCGATGCTACTCAAGCGCGCCAACTGAATTGCTTGGCGTGGCACCAGCATCAGTAGCGCACCGCACAGCAAGGGTAATAACACGGGGAGCAATAATAAATGATTCATCGTGACGCTCCCGGGCGCTGTCGTTTTGCCTGCTGACGCTTACTTTTTACCTTGCGCTGCTTAGGCTCAGGCTTTTCCACACCATCCACATGATCATTACCCAACTCAGTATGTGCTCGTAAAGACAAAATAAGCACAAAGGCCGTCATGGCAAAACCAATCACAATTGCCGTTAACACTAATGCCTGTGGCACTGGATCGGTGTAACTGCTGGCATCACTGAGCACTGCAGGCTGGCCCGTATGCAAACGTCCCATCGCAAATAAAAATAAATTCACCGCATAGGAGAACAAAGTCAAACCCAAGGCCACGCTGAAGGTACGCGCACGCAAAATCAGATACACACCACTGAAGGTCAACACCCCAATGGCAATGGCTACTAATAATTCCATTACGCTTCCTCCGGTAGTTTTACACTGTGACCAATACCGCCCAAACCACTTAAGATCAGCAGCGTGCCACCCACTACAGTCAAGTACACACCCAGATCAAACAGCATGGCGGATGCCACTTCAATTTCACCAATCAACGGCACATTAATATGCGCAAAAGCCGAGGTTAAGAAGGGGTAGCCCAGAGGTAAACTGGCCAAGCCTGTCGCTGTGGCAATCAATACACCTGCTGCAGCTAAGCGTGGCAAACTGACACCCATACGGGTTTGCACCCACTCTTGACCGTAGGCCACTTGCAACAGAATCAACGCCACCGCAGTGATCAAGCCAGCAATAAAACCACCACCGGGCTCGTTATGACCGCGCAAGAAAATAAACATCGATACCAAAAGAGCCAGTGGCAAAATCAAACGTGCCAACATGCCCAGCATCATAGGATAAGTTTCTGTCGACCAAGCTCGCCCCATGGTATCCACACGCGCACGCGGCAGAGTTAAACCCTGCAGCAAAGCCACTGTGGCAATAGCGGTAATCGCCAAGACACTGATTTCACCCAAGGTATCAAAACCACGAAAATCCACCAAAATCACATTGACTACGTTAGTACCACCGCCACCGGTCAAGCTATTAGCCAAGAAGAAGTCAGCAATACTCTGATACGGACGCGTCAATACCGCAAAAGTCAGTACCGCCATCAACACTGCACAACTGGCCGCAATACAGTAATCACGTAAGCGCAATAAGCTACTGGACTCCGGCGGTGCTTGGGCCGGTAAGAAATACACCACCAGCAGCATCAGCAAGATGGTCACCACCTCAACTACAAGCTGGGTTAACGCCAAGTCCGGCGCAGAAAAGCGTGCAAACACCATGGCGACCACCAGACCGACCACGCTGAGCATTAACAACGCGGTTAAGCGCTGTCGGTGCAGCGCCATGGTGAGCAGCGCACTGATCGCCATCACACCTAAGCCTAAAGCGGTTAAAGGATCAACAGTCGTTAAAGCAACTTCACCGGTGATTTGTGTCAAAGGTGCAAGCCATACCGTGAGCATGACAATCACCGCAATCAACAAAAGACTGATATAACGCTGCAAAGAGCCATTCTCAATGCGCGCTAACATGCGCGACACCAAGCCATACAAAAAACGTATACCGCCCTCAAACATCATGCGCGCATTGATATCAGGCAAGCCTTCATACCAACGGAACAAAGGCTGGCGCTGGCTATACACCAAAACGCCACCGATCAGGGCCAAAACACTCATCAGTAAGGGCAGATTAAAGCCATGCCAAATCGCCAAGTCATATTCGGGTAAGGCATGCCCTAAACTGGCTTGCGCCGCCGCAGCCAACAATGAATCAATGGTAAGGGCCGGCAACATACCCACCAGCAAGCAACAAAACACCAACACTTCCACAGGAATTTTCATATAGCGCGGTGGCTCGTGCGGTGGAAACTTAGGCAAATTAATCGGCGTGCCATTAAAGAACACATCGTGAATAAAGCGCAGCGAATAAGCGACAGAAAACACCCCCGCAATAGTCGCCATAGTCGGTAACAACCAACTAAAACTACCCAATAAATGCTGATGCAAAGTTTCCGAGAAGAACATCTCTTTACTTAAGAAACCATTGAGCAGCGGCACACCGGCCATCGCCGATGAGGCCACCATTGCTAGAACAGCCGTATGCGGCATATATTTCCATAAACCGTTAATACGCCGCATATCACGACTGCCGGTTTCATGGTCAATAATCCCTGCCGCCATAAACAACGATGCCTTAAAGGTAGCATGGTTAATGATATGAAAGATCGCTGCCACTGGAGCAAAATCTGAATCCAAACCAAATAACAAGGTGATCAGACCCAAGTGACTGATGGTTGAGTAAGCTAGCAAGCCCTTAAGATCATGCTGAAATAAAGCAGTCACCGCTCCCACTAACAAGGTAATCAGACCCGTAAAAGTCACCAAGTAGAACCACCAATCCGTCCCAGATAACAACGGATACAAACGCGCCAGCAAAAACACACCCGCTTTCACCATAGTGGCTGAGTGCAAATAAGCTGATACAGGCGTGGGTGCTGACATCGCATGCGGCAACCAAAAATGAAACGGAAACTGTGCTGACTTGGTAAACACACCCAATAACACCAAGACTAACGCCACAGGATATAAACCGTGTGCACGCAGCACGTCACCGGCGGCCAACACCTCAGTCAGCTCATAGCTGCCAACCACATGGCCAATCACCAAAATACCCGCCAGCAATGCTAAACCACCACCACCGGTCACGGCTAACGCCATACGCGCACCTTGACGTGCGGCAGTTTGATGACTCCAAAAACCAATCAACAAAAATGATGACAGACTGGTCAACTCCCAGAACATCAGCATCAGCAGCAAGTTACCTGCCAATACCAAGCCGAGCATTGAGCCCATAAAGAGTAATAAACAGCTAAAGAAACGCGCTACCCGCTCTTGTTCTGACAGGTAATAGCGAGCATAGAGAATAACCAGCAGGCCAATCCCTAAAATCAATAAAGAAAATAGATAACTTAAACCATCGAGACGAAAACTTAAGTTAAGACCCAGCTGCGTGATCCACGCATAATTGACGCTGATAATATCACCAGCTAACACTTGCGAGGTTTGGCTGAGCAGTAAACCCAAGCCAAGCAGAGGCGCAATGGCAGTTGCCACGGCAATCCAAGTTTGACCGCGTCGCGCGGCAAAAAAGGGCAAGATAACTGCCAAAAAAGGTGCAAAAACTAACGCAAGTAAAACCACACAAGCCTCCATATTGTTCTGCCGGACGAACAGGAGACACCCAGCGATCAGAAAAAAACGGCGATTATCCAGTACAAACCCACAAGTGTCTGTAAATTTTATGTTACTAAATTAAACAAAGCTTAAATAGTAATCTACTGGACATAGCATATTAAAAAAGCCCTGAGTGATTTTAGAATCACTCAGGGCTTGTTGAGCAGCGACACTCTTAAATGATTAAGGTGCAACGCGGCTTTGACCATTAACGTTGGTGATACGCACGCGCTGGCCTAAACGAAACACTTGGTTTGGCTCCACAGCCTGCACATAAGCACGCAAGACACCATCATCTTCACGCACAGTGATTTCCACACCCTGAGTGCGTGTTACACCTTCTTCTACTGCAGCACCAGCAAGACCACCAGCCACTGCACCAATCACTGCCGCAACCGCGCTACCACGACCGCCACCGACTGTACTACCGGCGATACCACCGATCACCGTACCCGCACCGGCACCAATTGGCGTTTTTGTACCTTCAATTTTAACAGGACGTAATGACTCAATGGTTCCCATACGTATTGTTTGTACTTTACGAGCATCAGCACGCGAATAACTATCGCCCGTTAATTTGGAAGCACAACCCGTCATAAGCATGCTCAGCGCTGTAAAAGTTGCCGCAAAAACAATAGACTTGCGCATATGGATGACTCCTTAATATATAAATACAGACCATCAAAGACAGCTAAACACCTTAGATGTTACCACCAACCTTGAGGAACCTATGGATTATTTTATTATCGCGGTTGCGACGCTTTCTGGATTATATTTTCACTGGTGGATTTTCGTGCGCATCAAACGCTGGACCAATCGCGACTTAGCCTTATCTATGGCAGGTGATGATCCGCAAAAGAAAGCTTATATGCTAGAAAAACTTGAAGAGGCAACAGCACTCAAAGTTAAAAAAGCACAATTAGAAGACTGGCTGCAAACCGCAGCGAACCAATATAGCAAAGTGTAAAGCGAGTCAAATAACACAGCTTAAACTGATTGAGCCTGAACATAACAAGCTCAATCAGCAATAGCTGTTAAGGCGCTAAGCGCTCTCGCGTCCAACGACCATCTTTCTGCAGTTGATAATTAAGACGGTCATGCAAGCGGCAAGTACGTCCCTGCCAAAACTCCATACGCTGCGGCAACATACGATAACCACCCCAATGCGCAGGACGCGGCGGTGCTTCGTTAGCGTAACGCTGCTCTAATTCAGCCAAAGTAGCCTCAAGTATTTCACGCGAAGCGAGCGGCTGGCTTTGCTCTGACGCTAAAGCACCAAGACGACTGCCCAATGGGCGCATATTAAAATACGCATCCGACTCTTCGCTACTGATTTGCTCAACTGTACCTTCGATACGAATTTGACGCTCAAGCGCCGGCCAGAAAAACGTCAACGCCGCTTGCGGATGCTGCGCCAACTGACGACCTTTAGCACTGGTGTAATTACTGTAAAACACAAAACCGCGTGCATCTAAGCCTTTGAGCAACAATACACGGCAATGGGGCTGACCTGCAGCATCTACTGTGGCTAAGATCATCGAGTTAGGTTCAACCGGTGGCTGCTCAGTGGCCAGCGCATCGGCAAACCATTGCTCAAATAAAACGCGCGGATCTAATGGAGCTTGTTCTTCAAGCAAGCCGTCACGGGTGTAATTACGGCGCATATTCGCCAAATGTTCAGTACTCATCAGTCGTCCTTAAATTAAAAACACATTGCAAATTAGCGCGCTTGACTTAATGCCAACTGACGAACATAGACGGGATGATACATGGCCATCACATCTTGCATTTGCGCATGACGGGTAATAACAATTTCGACTCGGTGGTTTTTCATCGTGCTCTTATTTTGCTCAAGCATAAAAGAGCTACCCATACCTAAGTACATCATACGATCACGATTTAAACCGCTGAGACGGAAAATCGACGCCACAGCACCTGCTCGGCCAGCACTGAGCTTATGGCTAGCGCTGTCATCTCGTGCGGTATCGGTATGGCCTAAAATCAACACTGAAGTATCCGGATTCGCCTCTAGCATTTTAGCAATACTAGTAATAGGTCGCAGCATCGCAGGCAGTAGCAAAGTTGGGCGATCCGCATTAAACGCAGTTTGCGCAGGCGCAGTCACGACCCAGGCGTTATCTTGTTTGTGTAGGGTGAATGGTGATCCTTTAATAGACTCGCGCAGTAATGTCTCTTTATCAGACATCCATTTTGCGGAAATTGCAGGTTTTTCAAGGTAGACCACAGGCTCAGGCTTTTTAGTAGACGAGCAAGCTGCTAACACTGAACACACTGAAACCAAAGCCCATTGGTAAAATTTACGATTCATGTTTTAAAAACTCAAAAGTGGCCATGTAATGCTAAGATTTAAAGAAATCTGAGCACTGCAATTATGTAAGATTAAGGTCGTGCTGACCTTGTAGCTACTATACTCAATTTATGCCTTAGCATTACATCTTTTCAGTCGCTGAGCAGCATAATATTTAGCACAATACCCGCAGTTACTCTAGGGGGTAAGCACAACACTGAACTATGTACAGATATTGTAGTCACTGTGCAGTGGCAAAAGCTGCACACAGCTCTTAGTTGATCGCTAGGACAGTAGTGCTGCAGGCCTGCGTTAAAGTACGATCTTTTATATATATTTACATACAATAGAGTCAAACCTCTTTATTTTATAAAACTTTTATACCTAATGGTCATATTATGAGCCTGAAAAAAAACATCGCATACTCAAGTCGCACAGCAGATAAATTTGTTGTGCGCTTACCTGAAGGCATGCGTGATCGCATTGCACAAGTCGCTCGCGAGCAACACCGCAGCATGAACTCTGAAATTATTGCGCGTTTGCAAAACAGCCTACAACACGACAACCAAGCCGTGCAGATAGCCAGCGTACGCTTAGACAGCGCAGAACTTTCACAGCACGAGCGCGAGCTTTTAGTGCGTTTTCGACTCTTAGCACAGCGCCAGCAAAACGCCCTGCTCTCTCTGATTGCAAACGATGCACACAGCGATGACTCAACCATCGATTAAAAGCACTTAAATAAGACCCATAGTGCATATATGCCTATTTATTAAGCGCGATTATGGCTATTTAGGCATTTTGTTCGATAGTTCTCTACGCACCAACAAAGATTCATGCTACTTTGCAGCCCTTACTCACCATGGAGCGTTACTTATGGCCCTTAGCAAAGATCAACTGATCAATGAACTCGCAGAATCAACTGATTCAACTAAAACTCATATCCGTGACGTACTTGATCAGCTGAGTTCAGTTGTCAATGATGCTCTGGATAACGATGGCGAAATCACCTTGCCAGGTATCGGTAAGCTTAAAGTGGCAGAACGCCCAGCTCGTACTGGCCGCAACCCGCAAACGGGTGCCGCTATTCAAATCGCTGCCAAGAAAGTGATTAAGCTGGTTCCAGCTAAAGCATTGGTTGATAGCATCAACAGCTAAGCTGTTTGATCGTCATCAGCGACATAAAAAAGGGGAAGCAGTGATTGCTTCCCCTTTTTTATACAAACACTGTCAGCAATTAAGCTGTTGCCACTGGGTTATCTGGGTACCAAACATCCAACAGTGGACTTACTTCGAACGAGCTCAGTTCTGGACGTGCTTTCAACCATGCCTCTACTGTCGCACGCTGCTCTTCAGTGACTGAACCACGCTTGCCTGAGCACACAACAGCGAACTCTTCGCCGCCGATCAGCGCCATACCGTTACCTTCGATAGCTTCAACAACCAGGTCAGCAAAAAATGCTTCAACTACTGCATCGTCAGTACTTTCTGGGTAGCTCAATTGCAATTCAAAACCTAACTCTTGAAACTCATCAACACATAATTTTTTGCGTAAACGACGCGAACGATTTGTAGCCATGGTGCACCTCCAATAATAGGGGGCGAATATTACCAGCTTTACCGGCTAAAAACGCCCTCGTTAAACAAATAAGCCCCCAGTACTGCTTTCATTTGTACGAATAGCGCATAATAGCCAGCATTTTATTATTTACTTGCTGTACTGAAAAGGTGTTTTATCGTGTTCACATCATTTTTACGTCACCTGCGCGCGCAGCGTTTTCCATTAAAGTTGTTAAACAGTCCTCTTACAACTGCGCGCCAGAGCCTCTGCACTTTATGCCTAGCCACTCTTTTTACCAGTACAACAGCGCTGGCTCTACCCTCCTCTAATGTAGATAAAGCCCTTAAAGCCAATAAAATCAACAGCGAAGCCTTATCTGCAGTGACTATTCCTTTAGGCAGTCATGGCAAAAGCGCTTATATGAATGCTGATCTGCTTATTAACCCTGCATCCACCATGAAGTTGGTGACCACCTACGCCGCGCTGGAACTGCTGGGCCCTGCCTTCCAATGGAAAACAGAATTCTTTACCGATGGCACAGTGCAAGATGGTGTACTCAACGGCAACCTGTACCTCAAAGGCGGTGGCGATCCTAAGCTTAATATGGAGCGTCTGTGGTTACTGCTACGTGATTTGCGCGCCAATGGTGTGCGCCATATCTCGGGAGATTTAATTCTCGATCGCACCCACTTTGCGCCACCGCCAGTGACTTTATTTGACGATGACAAAAACGATCAGAATAAACCTTTTCTGGTTGAGCCTGATTCCTTGCTGATCAACTTTAAGTCACAACGCCTGATTGTGCGCGGCGAAAACAGCGGCGCGCACATTGTGATGGAGCCACCGATTGGCAACATTGAGATTATTAACAACGTCAAACTGCAACCTAATAAAGGCTGCAATAACCCTAATATTAAATATCTGCCACACGATGATGGTCACACCCTAACTCTCACCGTCAGCGGTGATATTGCCTCAGGCTGCAGCAGTCAACACTACCTTGCGCTCTTGGATCATGCCCGCTACTCAGCAGGCGTAGTGCGTAGCATCTGGCAAGAGATGGGTGGCACCATTTTAGGTAACGATATGCTGGGTGCCACACCTAAAGAGGCACGCTTGCTGGTGCGTGCTTACTCACCCGACTTAGTTGAGATCATTCGTGATATCAACAAATACAGTAACAACACTATGGCTAAACAACTGTTTTTAACCATTGGTGCGCGTTTTCGTAACTCCACCGACAGCAATGATGCAGCAGCAGCGCGCCGTGTCATCAACAACTTATTTAAGCGTAAAAACATTGACACCAATGGTTTAGTGGTTGAAAACGGTTCCGGCCTATCTCGCGCAGAGCGCATCACTGCGCGTCAATTAGGTCAAATGCTCGAAGCCGCATGGAAAGGCCCCTACGCAGCGGAATTTATTTCATCACTGCCGATCGTCGCGATGGACGGCACTATGCGTCGTCGCCTGCGTAACAGCCAGTTGGTCGGTCAAGCCCATATTAAAACCGGTACGCTAAAAAATGTTCGAGCAATTGCTGGCTATAGCCGCGACATCAACGGTGATGCTTGGGCAGTAGTAGCCATTGTCAATCACGCCCAACCTTGGGGTGCGGCATCGATTCTCGACCAAGTTCTACTGGATCTATACAGCCAGCCTAAGCGCACACCAACACCTCTTAAACGCTAAGCTAAAATGTAGCGCTGGCGTGAATTCCTTCACGCCAGTCTGAGCCAACCACTTGCACACCTCATTCCGTATCACCACACAGAAGCACTGTATAACGTGACTTACACTGCAGTATTTTGTCAGACAACTTACGCTCTTCTAGACCGCTATCCGCTTTTTATCAGCTTTGCGCGAAAGACCCCGTACTTTTAGTACGGGGATGGATAGCGTGGAAAGCCTAGCTTTCCCTTGGGTTTAACGTGCAGCACTGGTAATATATACAGCATGAATAGGCACACTAAAACGCTCAAAGTTCGAGTGAAAGACAAGCATATTCCACTGCTCAATAACATGGCGCGGTCGGTGAACTTTGTCTGGAACTTTGTTAATGAACTGAGTCAGCGCTCA
>DATERP010000154.1:0-21437 GCA_035271385.1 Thiopseudomonas sp.
TTATAAGGCTTATATCCTGTTTTGGTACCATTACAGGTAAGCTAACTTTTATATGCACGACCGTTATAACTTGAGTATGAGCGAGCAACAGCAACGCTTATTGATGGCATGGAACAAGCAGTTCCCCGTCAGCGCGTGGGAGCGTGAGCGTGACCGCCGTATTGCTAAGATCATGGGCCACAGCAATGGCTTTGTGACCGGCAGCAGCACTTGGCAGCTAGGACACCATAACAGTGGCGCAGGTGTTGTCGGTCAACCCGCAGCACAACCTGTTAACAGGACGCCGCCGAAGACAGTCAAAGCGGGTGCCAATACCGTACGCGGCAACCGCAACAGTAAAGAGCAGATTTACCATGTGCCAGGCTGCCCAAACTACAGCACCATGAAAGCCAATAACATCATCCACTTCGCTAATGAAGCCGACGCACAGGCTGCCGGTTACCGTAAAGCCAAAAACTGCCCGAAGTAACCCTCTGCCACATACAACTGGCTTAGCCCTGAAACACGGGCAGCCAGTCCAGCAGTAAAATCATCTGTACCGCAAACACCAACAACGCAAACACCAGCACAAAGGCAATCGCAGCATTGCCACCCGCCACTTGATAGCTGCTGTGGCGATAACGCTGGCGCGCCGCACGCACTAACAACGCTGGAATCAAGGCTGCCCAAATCGCCGCCATTAAACCGACATAGCCCATCACTTTGACAAAGCCCGTTGGAAACAGCAAACAAGCAATGAGGGGCGGCAAAAAAGTCACCGCGGCGGTTTTTAAACGACCGCGCGGCGTATCAGTCCAGCCAAACAAGTCGCGTAAATAGTCAAACAAACCTAAGGTCACACCTAAAAACGAGCTGGCAATCGCCATAAAGGCAAAGGCATCTAAAAAGCGCGCCACCGCATCAGTAGTGACATAACGATTAAGGGCCGCAAGCAACGCACTGACATCACCATCGGCAGCAATCACTGGCGCAAACTCACTGCGCGGCAAGTTGCCCTGCACCGCCAGTTGCCATAATAAGTAAATGGCCAGCGCCAATAACGAGCCCCACAAAATACTGCGCGCCACAGGTTTGGGCTGTTTATTGTAGTAACTGACCAAGCTGGGCACATTACCGTGAAAGCCAAAGGAGGCTAAACACACTGGCAATGCCGCCCAAGCGTAACGCCAGTAGCTCTGCTCACCTGTCGTTTGGCTATCCAGCAACACTGCAGGAGTAATGCTCTGCAGTAGTGAACCTGTGGAAAGAAAGAAGCTGATCAACATACCGCCAATCAACAAGGTAGCAAAACGATCAACCACCTTGGTAGAAATCCATACCGAGGTAGCCAGCACCAACAAAAACACCACCGAAGACAGTTCACGCGAGATTTGCAACGGCTGCTCAGTCAACCAACTACTTATATTAACTAAGCTGCTCTGGGTTAAACCGCCACCCACAAAAATATAGGCATAGGTCAGCGAATACAGCACAAAAGTCACCGCCAACCCAGTAATCACACTCCAAGCTGGGCCAAGCAACCCCCGCACTACGGTATGAAAACTTGCGCCTTGCGGAAAATGCAATGTGGCTTCCAGCAGCATCAAGCCCGACAGATACATGCACAGCCAGACATATAAGAGAACGACGACGGAACCCAGAAACCATACGCCAGAAGTAGCCGTTGGATTCGCCAGCATTCCTGCACCAATCGCAGTGCCGGCAATAATCATAATGCCGCCCAAGCGGGTGGGTATTTGCCTGCGTACAGTGCTGGTCATACAGACTCTTTTCTGATAGTTGATATACCGCTAGAGCATTCTGCCCAAGCGGTATATCGAGGTTAAGCTAGTTAGGCTTAGGAAATTGATAAAAGATACGCACTCGACCGATATAATCTAAGACTTGCGCTTTATGCTCAAGACGCACACATAGATTTCTCGCCTCTTCATCAGCAACATCCATCGGGCGCACTAAATCCACATGCACTTTACCGCTGAGGTAGTGCAAGGTGACTGAGCTACAATCCGCCGCATCCACTTCACCATGCCAAACTTGGCGTAAATCAGCCAAGACTTCACGTCTAAGTGGCAAACCTCGACACAGCAGATCTAACGAGTCATCTTCAGGGTCAATATGCACCAAGGCATTGCTGATATCTTTATCTGACTCAATCAATTTCAAACGCACATATTCAGCAATTTTATGCCCTTCAGAGACACTTAATAGCTCATCAACTTCGATATGCACATCGATCAAATAGTTACCGCCCATGCGACGACTGCGCAACATATGCACGCCTTGCACGCCTTCAATATTTTCAATAATACCTTCAATGGCAGCCGCAGTTTTTGGCTCCATACCAGTATCAACCAGCTCGCGAATAGAGGTCCATGCTTGCGTCCAACCAATATGGCCAATCATCAAGGCCACGCCAATCGCAGCAAAAGCGTCCAGATAGGGCAAACCCATCAAGCTACCAGCCACACCAACCAAGACGACAATCGAGGAGATGGCATCGGAGCGGTGATGCCAAGCATTGGCTTTGAGTAAACCTGAATTGAGCTCACGCGCAGCACGCATGGTGTACTGATACAAGCCTTCATTGGCAACAATAGAAATAAAAGCAACCAGTAGTACAATCGGTGTTGGTTGCAATATTAGCTCAGGATTAAGCAGACGCTGCGCCGAGTCAACAACGATACCAATAGCAGTGATAATTAACACCACCCCCAAACCGACAGTAAAGGCTGTTTCAATCCTTGCATGGCCATAGGGGTGTTCTTTATCGGCTGGCTGATTACTGTATTTGGCCGCAAACCACACCATTAAGTCTGTACTTAAGTCAGCTAACGAGTGAATACCATCAGCGATTAACGCATGCGACTGACCAATAATTCCAAAGATGACTTTTACTACAGTTAATACCAAGTTAACGATCGCACCCACTATACTTGTGTTGCGCATCGCCTTATCACGTGCTTGTGCACGCTGCTGAGCATTCATTCAAATATCTCCATATATCAATAACTTACAATGGATAGCTAATGTAAGCTTCTAGTAGTTGCGCAGGTATTTCTAGGTTATCAGCATCGCTGACCAGATAGACTCGCAACTGCTGATCAACCTGTTTGGCACTGATACCCTCAAGCTTATAAACAGGCTGAATGGGTTTAAGCCAACGCAACTGACGCTACGCATCAATCAAACCGCTGGCCGCGGCAACACACTCGCCATCTGGATAACTATTCTCAGTGTTCTCGGCGGCCGGGAGTAGAACGGCCATAGTATACCGCGCTTGCGCTGCTCGGTTGAGCCAGACACCAGCGCTAGTAAAGCGCCATAGGGATAACGCACACAATTGGCGCACTACGCACAACTGCAAGGTTTCGCTGTGCATTGAGCCCTACCGACCCAACCTATTTATATTGCTGTGCACCTTATCATAAGCAGACAAGCAACTCCTGCTGTCTGAAGCCTGCCGCTATGACAGCTATTTATGCTATATTTCGCGCATCTTGATATAGGTCATTTTCATGCACGCAGTTAAAGCTTTATACGATTACCCCAAGTACTGGGCGGAATGTTTTGGTCCAGCACCTTTTTTACCCACCTCTCGCGAAGAAATGGATCAACTGGGTTGGGATTCTTGTGATGTGATTATTGTCACCGGCGATGCGTATGTCGATCACCCCTCGTTTGGTATGGCGGTGATTGGGCGCGTGCTCGAAGCACAAGGTTTTCGCGTTGGTATTATCAGCCAACCCGATTGGCGCAATAAAGATGACTTTATGCAACTCGGCGAGCCGAACCTATTCTTTGGTGTGGCTGCCGGTAACATGGACTCAATGATCAACCGCTATACCGCTGATCGAAAAATGCGCTCGGATGATGCTTATACGGCGGGTGGCCAAGCCGGCAAACGCCCTGATCGCGCCAGCCTGGTTTACAGTCAACGCTGTAAAGAAGCTTACAGTCATATCCCGATTGTCTTAGGTGGCATCGAAGCCTCGTTGCGCCGTATTGCCCACTATGACTACTGGCAAGACAATGTACGCCGTTCGATCCTGATGGACGCTACGGCAGATATTTTGCTCTACGGTAACGCTGAGCGGGCGATTGTTGAAGTGGCCCAGCGCTTATCTTGGGGCGAGTCGATTACTGATATTGATGATATTCGCGGTACGGCCTTTATTCGTCGTAATACGCCAACGGATTGGTTTGAGCTGGACTCCACCCGTATTGATCGTCCAGGCCGTGTTGATCGCATTATTAACCCCTATGTGAACACTCAGGACACTGAGGCTTGCGCTGTTGAGCAACAAGCTGCGCAGACTTCTGAGCAAAATGATGTACAAGTCGTACAGCTGATTGATCACCCGCGCCTAACTCGCGAACGTACAGTGATTCGTATTCCCTCGTTTGAGAAAGTACGCAACGACCCAGTTTTGTATGCACACGCCAACCGTATTCTGCACTTAGAAACCAACCCAGGTAACGCCCGCGCAATTGTGCAGCGTCACGGTGAACAGGATATTTGGCTCAATCCACCGCCCATTCCTTTGGAAACAGAGGAAATGGACTATGTGTTTGGCCTGCCCTATGCGCGCGTGCCGCATCCAAAATACGGCAAAGAAAAAATCCCTGCTTACGAAACCATTCGTTTCTCAGTTAATATTATGCGCGGCTGCTTTGGTGGCTGTACCTTCTGCTCGATTACCGAACACGAAGGCCGCATTATTCAGAACCGCTCGCATGAGTCGATTCTGCAAGAAATTGAAGATATGCGTGACAAGGTGCCGGGCTTTACTGGTGTGGTTTCAGACCTCGGCGGCCCAACAGCCAACATGTACCGCTTGGCTTGTAAAACCAAAGAAATTGAAACCGCCTGCCGTAAGCCGTCTTGCGTGTTCCCGGGTATTTGCCCCAACCTGAATACTGACCATAGCTCCTTGATTGAGCTGTACCGCAAGGCGCGTGATTTGCCCGGTGTGAAAAAGGTGCTGATTGCTTCGGGTCTGCGTTATGACTTGGCGGTAGAGTCACCTGAGTATGTGCGCGAACTGGTTACTCATCACGTTGGCGGTTACTTGAAGATTGCTCCAGAACACACCGAAGAAGGCCCGCTGGATCATATGATGAAGCCCGGCATCGGCAGTTACGATCGTTTCCGCAAGATGTTTGAGCGCTTCTCTAAAGAGGCTGGTAAAGAGCAGTATTTGATTCCCTACTTTATCGCTGCGCACCCTGGTACCACCGATAAGGATATGCTCAACCTCGCGCTGTGGCTGAAAAGCAATAACTTCCGCGCTGACCAAGTGCAGGCGTTCTACCCATCACCGATGGCAACCGCTACGGCGATGTACCACTCAGGTAAAAACCCGCTGCGTAAAGTCACTTACAAAAGCCCAGCGATGGAAATCGTGAAAAGCGAGGAGCAACGCCGTTTGCATAAGGCTTTCTTGCGTTATCACGACCCTAAATCATGGCCACAAATTCGTGAAGCACTGATTCGTATGGGCCGCACTGATCTGATTGGTGACAGCAAGCAACATCTGATCCCTGCTCATCAGCCGCAAACCGATGGCTATCAGAGCGCGCGCCGCAAGAATTCTACGCCAGCCAAAGGCGAGAAAGCTGCGCGTCCATTGCTAACCCAGCACACCGGCTTGCCTCCACGCGCCACAGGTAGCGCAGAGGATAAACCGCATTGGCATAAGCGCGAACAAGCTAAAGCCGCTGCTGAAGCTAAGCTGCGTGCCGATCGTCGCAAAAAGCCTGAAGGTAAAGGCGGTAAAAACAAACCTTCGGCTAAACCGCGCTAATTGATCTAAATATGTGCTGGGCTGCTCTTGCTGGGTTACAGGTTCGCCTGCAACCCAGCAAGGATATCAAATGAACGCAAACGATCCGCCTGCTCATAGACATCACAGGTAAAAATCAGCTCATCCGCTTGCGTATGCTGTAACAGCACCCGTAACTTTTGCTCAATAGTGGCAGCACTACCAATCATCGCCATACTTAAAAACTCTTTAACCGTATATTCTTCTTGTGGCGTCCACAGATCATGCATCACCTCTACCGGTGGACGCATCAACATATTTTGTCCGCGAATTAAGGCCAAAATGCGCTGATAGGTGGTAGTCGCTAAAAACTCCGCACGCGCATCCGTCTCAGCCGCCACTACAGGTACACCCAGCATCACATAAGGTTTATCCAGTACCGCTGACGGCTTAAAATTGCGACGATACAGCTCTATCGCTTGCATCATCATGCGTGGGGCAAAATGCGAGGCAAAGGCATAAGGCAAGCCTTGTTCTGCGGCCAGTTGCGCACTAAACAAACTCGAACCTAACAACCAAATCGGCACATGGCTATCCACACCAGGCATGGCAATGACTTTCTGCCCCGCTTGCCGCGGCCCTAAGAAGGCTTGCAACTCGGCCACTTCAGCTGGGAAATCATCCGCACTACCACTGCGATCGCGACGCAAGGCCCGCGCGGTAATGGGATCAGTGCCCGGCGCACGGCCCAGCCCTAAGTCAATACGCCCCGGATACAATGCTTCTAAGGTACCAAACTGCTCAGCAATCACTAAAGGCGCATGGTTAGGTAGCATCACACCACCGGAGCCAACCCGAATACGCTGGGTACCTGCCGCTAGATAACCAATTAACACTGAGGTTGCCGAACTGACAATGGCATCCATATTATGATGTTCGGCCACCCAAAAACGGGTAAACCCTAAGTTTTCAACATGCTGCGCCAAAGCTAAGGAGCGCTGTAAAGCAGGTGCTGGACCTTGATCAACATCTTTACGTGAGGCTAAATCTAAGACCGAAAAAGCCACGTTATGTTGAGAACTCATATGATTATTCCTCTTTCTTGGATGACTGAAACACGCAACTAGCAGGATCACACAAAGACTGCAGGAGTGCTACCATAGCGCCCTCTTCGCTCAATGTAAGTATTGCAGAGTGTTATGCAGAAAAAATATTTAGTAGATCAATCTCTGGGACGTGCCTTATTCACTATGACATGGCCCATGCTGTTTGGTGCTGTCGCGCTAATGAGCTTTCAACTGGTCGACAGCGTATTTATCAGCATGTTGGGTATGCAGCCACTGGCCGCTCTGGGCTTCACCCTACCTTTACAGCAATTATTGATTGGTGTGCAAATTGGTATTGGTATTGCCTCTACCGCTTTGATTTCTCGGGCCTTAGGCGCGAATGATCCTGAACGTGCTAAACATATGGGCGGCCTGGTGGTTATCGCTGGTTGCTGTGTTTCTTTACTTCTATGCGCAGTGATTTGGTTACTGCGTATACCCTTGCTGGGCGCTTTAGGGGCCAGCCCAGAATTACTTCCCTTCACTGAAAGTTACTGGCTGCCTTGGCTTGCCAGCGCTTGGCTGGGTGCCTTTTTATACTTTGCCAATAGCATTTCACGAGCCAACGGCGATACGCGCTTACCCGGGTTTATGATGGTGATCACTAGCCTACTCAACATGCTGCTTGATCCACTATTTATCTTTACCTTTGGCTGGGGCTTACCCGGCGCTGCCTATGCCACTGTTGTCGCCTGCATCATAGGCTCAGGCATTATGTACTCGCGTATTCTCAAGCATCAGTGGCTGGCTTTTGACCCAGTCAAACTACCTACGGGGCCGGCATTACGCGAGATTTTTAATACCAGCGCTCCCGCTATGCTCAGTCAACTGATGCCAGGTGGCGCATCTTTATTAGCGACACGTTTAGTTGCAGGCTTTGGCGGCTCTGCCATTGCCGCTTGGACACTGGGAAGCCGTTTAGAGCTATTCTCAATCGTGATTGTGCTAGCTTTGACCATGGCCATGCCACCGATGGTGGGTCGCTTGCTCGGCTCACAGCAATTAGAGCGCGTGCGCAGTTTAGTGATGATCGCAGTACGCTTTGTAATAGGTTTACAGGTTGTAATCGGCTTATTCTGGATGGCCAGTCGCTGGCTGATCGCACCCGCCCTAGCACCCGACGCACAAACAGAAATATATTTAATGAGCTATATGCTCTGGGTGCCCATCAGTTATGCCGCGCTGGGTGTGTGCATGCTGATGGTATCGGTGTGTAACGCTCTGGGCATGCCCATGCGCGCAGTGCTGATCTCAACCTTACGTTTGTTTGTCTGCTACCTGCCGGCGTTGTGGTTAGGCGCTCTCTTGGCTGATATGAGCGGTCTATATATAGGTGTGTTAGTGGGTAATGTGGCGGCTGGATTACTCTCATGGCAGCTGTATAGGCATGGGCTGCGTAACCTAAAGCATAGCTGAACACGACACTACAACCCGATTGCATCAGCCATAAAAAAGCCCGCTAACATTGAGCGGGCTTTCGATTGCAAACACTATGATTCAATTACAGCGCATCCAGCCCACGCTGCAAGTCAGCCTGAATATCAGCCACTTCTTCAAGACCAACAGCCACACGAATCAAACCATCGTGAATACCAGCTTTCTCACGCTCTGCTGCAGGTAAGCGACCGTGGGTGGTAGTGCCCGGATGGGTAATAGTAGTTTTAGTATCACCTAGATTCGCGGTGATCGAAATCATGCGCGTGGCATCAATAAAGCGCCATGCAGCCTCTTGACCACCCTCAACTTCAAAGCTCACCACTGCACCAAAACCACTTTGCTGCTGCTTGGCTAACTCATGCTGCGGATGGCTGGGTAAACCGGCGTAGTAGACTTTTTTCACTTGCGGCTGCTGCTCCAGCCACTGCGCTAATATCTCAGCGCTGTGGCAATGGGCATTCATACGTAAGCGTAGCGTTTCTAAACCTTTTAAAAACACCCAAGCGTTAAATGGACTCATAGTGGGGCCGGCAGTACGTAAAAAGCCCACCACTTCTTTCATGATGTCCGCATTACCCAGCACTGCACCACCCAAGCAACGACCTTGACCATCAATGTACTTAGTTGCCGAATGAATCACAATATCAGCCCCCAAAGCGAGCGGCTTTTGCAATACCGGCGTACAGAAGCAGTTGTCCACCATCAACAAGGCATTTGCAGCATGGGCGATCTTGCTGAGGGCGCGAATATCAGCCAACTCAGCGAGCGGGTTCGACGGTGATTCAATAAATAACAGTTTGGTCTTTTCAGTGCACGCCGCTTCCCATGCAGCCAAATCATCTATTTGCACATAGGTGATCTCGATACCAAAACGCGCACAATACTTATCAAACAAACTGACTGTGGCACCAAAAATACTGCGCGATACTAAAATCTGATCACCAGCACTGCACAGGCTCATCACTGTCGCTAAAATAGCCGACATACCAGATGCAGTCGCCACACACTTCTGCGCACCTTCTAAGGCTGCAAGACGCTCTTCAAAAGTACGCACAGTCGGGTTGGTATAGCGCGAATAAACGTTACCATCACGATCGCCAGCAAAAGTGGCCGCAGCGTCTGCAGCACTGCGAAACACATAGCTTGAAGTGGTAAAAATCGCTTCACTGTGCTCAGACTCAAAGCTGCGATGCTGTCCAGCACGTACCGCTAAGGTATCAAAACCCGCATCTACTAATTCACTGTTGAGTCGGCCCGCCTGCCAATCCGTCGTCATGACTTACACCTTATATTGATAATACTTACAGGGCAGTGCTAAACACGCCCTTCTGTGCTGCGCTGCTATGCTGATAACAGCGCAGATAGAGCTTAGGATATCAGCTGTTATGCAAACCTATAGTAGCTTGAGTGACTTTTTTAGCACTCATTTCAAGGTCGTTACGCTCACTTTCAATGCGCTGTAAATATTGCGCATCAATCCCGCCGGTCACATACACACCATCAAAGACAGCACAGTCAAACTGCTCGATTTTAATCTTGCCACCGCCCACTGAATCAATCAGATCTTCCAAATCTTGATACAGCAACCAGTCCGCACCGATTAAGTCTGCCACTTCTTCAGTGGTGCGATTGTGCGCAATCAATTCATGCACGCTTGGCATATCAATGCCATATACGTTCGGGTAGCGCACTGCAGGTGCTGCTGAGCAGAAATACACATTCTTAGCACCGGCTTCACGAGCCATCTGAATAATCTGCTTACAGGTGGTACCACGTACAATCGAGTCATCGACTAACATGACATTTTTGCCACGAAACTCCAGATCAATCGCATTGAGCTTTTGACGTACTGATTTCTTACGTTCAGCTTGACCCGGCATAATAAAAGTACGACCGATGTAGCGATTTTTTACAAAACCTTCGCGGTACTTCACACCCAAACGATTGGCTAATTCAAGCGCTGAGGTACGGCTGGTATCAGGAATTGGAATGACCACGTCAATATCGTGCTCTGGACGCTCGCGCAGAATTTTATCAGCGAGCTTCTCACCCATGCGCAAGCGCGCTTTATACACTGAAACACCATCAATAATGGAGTCTGGACGCGCCAAATACACATGCTCAAAAATACATGGATTAAGCACTGGATTGGCTGCACATTGACGGGTATGCAACTCACCTTCTTCAGTAATATAGACCGCTTCACCCGGTGCTACATCACGAATCAAGGTAAAGCCTAAAACGTCCAGTGCGACACTTTCTGAGGCGATCATATACTCAACGCCTTCATCAGTCTGGCGCTGGCCAAATACAATAGGGCGAATACCATGCGGATCGCGAAAACCTAACACGCCATAACCGGTAATCATCGCCACTACAGCATAGCCACCTTCACAGCGCTCATGCACACGACTGACCGCAGCAAAAATATCTTCAGGGCTGGGCTGTAATTGGCCGCGCAAGCTCAACTCATGCGCAAATACGTTGAGCAGCACTTCAGAATCGGAATTGGTGTTGACGTGGCGTAAATCAGCTTGATAAATCTCTTGGGCCAACTGCTTTACATTGGTTAAGTTACCGTTGTGAGCCAGAGTAATACCGTAAGGCGAGTTCACATAAAAGGGCTGTGCTTCTGCACTGCTCGAACTGCCTGCAGTGGGGTAACGTACATGGCCAATACCGACATGACCCACCAGTTCTTTCATATGTCGTGTGCGTACGACATCACGCACTAAGCCATTGTCTTTACGCAGAAACAAACGTCCATTCTTTGATGTCACCATTCCAGCGGCGTCCTGGCCACGGTGTTGAAGTACGGTAAGCGCATCGTAGAGCGCTTGATTAATGTTTGATTTTCCGACAATACCGACAATGCCACACATCGAATGCAACCCCTGCTATGTCATGCTAATTAAAGGCAGTTATACAAAATAACTGTTTGATTTACTCATTAATAATGCGAAGCATTTTGAGCTGTAGAAATCCACTGACCAGACAAATCCAAGATAAGGTTTTTTGACCAATCAGCGATCAATAGAAAGTGTGGAATTAAAGTTGATTGTTGATACCAACTGTCTTGCTCAACCGGTGCCAGACTGAGTAAACCAACCAAAACAACCACTAAAAACAAGCCACGAGCAGCACCAAATACCATACCTAATAAACGGTCGGTACCCGTCAGGCCAGTCGCGCGGATCAATTGCACTAAAATAAAGTTAACTAAGCCACAAACAATCAGTGTCGTGACAAACAATACAGCGCATGCAGTTATTGTGCGCAGCGATGCAGTATCAATATAAGGCTGTAAATGATGGGCAAAACTACCGCCGAAAGTCCAGGCAACGATTCCGGCGAGCAACCAACTCACCAGCGAAAGGGCTTCTTTAACAAAGCCACGGCTGAGACTGATCAAGGATGAAACCAATACGATGCCGAGAATAACGACATCGACCCAATTGAAAGCCACGAATAATTTACCTGATGTATTAAAGTCAGTATTTTAACAGAGCGACTGCACACTGGTAAGCGCTTGTTGCGATTTTAATCGCCATTGTGCACTTAAGGCTGGTAGCGCACGACAAAACATTCTTGGCCTTCACGGCTTTTTAAACTTTTACATAAAGCTTGGGCTTCAGCCTGCTTGACTAACGGACCGATCAGCACGCGGTGAGTACCATCAGCGCTGCGCACATAAGCGTTGTATTGCTTTTTACGATAGGTATCACGCAGAGCGTGTGCGTTGTCTTTACTGGTGAGGTTGGCCAATTGAATCGACCAGGATACTGGCAAGTTATTTTGATCAATACCTGGTGCTACGCTTACTGCAGCAGGCTTTTGCGTAACAGGCTGAGCAGGCGCGGGGTTAACAGTCTCAACTTTTTTAGGCGCTGGCGCAGGTGCAATGACCTGTACCGCAATCTGCTCTTGAGGCTCAATAATCTCGCCCCACTCTTGCGCAGCAGGATCAACAACTGGCTCAGGTATAGCTACTGGGTCAGCAGTAAACTGTGGTGCAGCAGTGCTTGCTGGCATTTCAGGCGCATCAACAACAACCTCTCGCACAGGCTCTTCATTTTTAAACAGCATAGGTAAAAAAATGACCGCCAAAGCAATCAGTACCAGCGCACCAACAATGCGTTGTTTGAGTTTATTATCTGTAGCAGCCATCCAGCGCTCTCCCTACTGTTCAATCATTATATTAATTGTGATTTCACTGCGTTTATGCAGCACACAACAACAGCACAACATAACAGAGGTTATGCTGTGCTGACAGTTTTATGCTTGAGTTGCCAGCCACTTGAGAGCTTGTGCCACAGTAAAGAATGAACCAAAAATCACAATCTGGTCATCTGCTGCAGCCTGTGCACATTGCGCTTCAATCGCAGCACCAATGCTGCTATACGCGACAACCTCAGCGCCCTGCTCACTTAATGCAGACTCTAGAGCCTGTGCAGTACAGCTGCGTGGTGACGGCAATGCGGCTACGGCCCAATCGCTAAACTGATCCACCATAGAGGACAAAACACCATGGACATCTTTATCATTCAGCATACCCAAGACCGCTAAACGGCGGCCCTGAATTGGCTGTGATGCCAAGCGTTGTGCAAGGTACTGTGCAGCATGCGGATTGTGCGCCACATCTAAGAGCAATTGCAGCGAACGCCCTTGATAAGCTATCGCCACGGACTGTAAGCGCCCAGTGATATGCGCGTGCTGCAGCCCCTGCAACACAGCACTTGGCTGCCAGGGTAAACCCAATGCAACATAAGCTTGCAGAGCCAATGCTGCATTTTCCATAGGTAGATTGAGCAAAGGTATATCAGTCAACTGCACTGTTTGACCTTGCCCATCCACACCACGCCACTGCCAGCTGTGCTCAGCCACTTGCAAATCAAAATCTTGGCCACGCAACAAGAGCGGTGTGTTTAAATTTTTAGCCGTCGTTAAAATAGGTTCAGGTGGATTTAAATCTCCACACAACGCAGTACGACCACTGCGCAAGATACCAGCCTTTTCATAGGCGACTGACTCACGGGTATCACCCAGCCAGTCATGATGATCTAGACCAATATTGGTGATCACCGCCACATCAGCATCGACAATATTAACCGCGTCTAAACGACCACCTAAGCCGACCTCAAGAATCACTACCGCTAAGGGTGCTTGAGCAAACAGCCAAAATGCGGCCAAAGTGCCCATCTCAAAATAAGTTAAGCTGGTGTCGCCACGCGCAGCTTCAACAGCGGTAAAGGCTGCGCACAACTGCTCATCACTGACATCCTGGCCATTAATACGTATTCGCTCATTGTAATGCAGCAAGTGTGGCGAGCTGTACACCCCCACACTTAAACCTTGCTGAGCGACTAAGCTGGCTAAAAAAGCACAGGTCGAACCCTTACCATTGGTACCGGTAACAGTGACAATTTTTTCAGCAATACGCGGCAATCCTAAGCGCTGCGCAACGTCTTGGACACGAGCCAACCCCATCTCAATTTCACTTGGGTGCAACTGCTCTAAATAGCTCAACCACTGCTCAAGAGTACGCGCGCTCATATGTTATACCTGTGCCGATGCAGATTCAGTTGCATCACCAGCCAACTCTCCTACTGCAACCTCAACAGCCTCACCTGCCGCCACGCTAGGCACATTCATCAGTTGACGTAAGACACTAGCCACACGTGGACGCAATTGCTCACGCGGAATAATCATATCAATCGCACCGTGCTCCAGCAGGAACTCACTGCGCTGGAAACCTTCTGGCAACTTTTCACGCACAGTTTGCTCAATCACACGTGGACCAGCAAAACCGATCAGTGCTTTAGGCTCAGCCACAATGATATCGCCCAACATGGCTAAGCTAGCAGATACACCGCCATAAACGGGATCAGTCAGGGCTGAAACAAAAGGAATACCTTCTTCACGCAAACGTGCAATCACTGCTGAAGTTTTGGCCATTTGCATCAAAGAAATCAGTGCTTCTTGCATGCGTGCGCCACCTGACGCGGAGAAACAAATCATCGGGCAACGTTGCTCAAGCGCCACATTAGCGGCTTGGACAAAACGCTCACCAACAATCGCACCCATTGAGCCGCCCATAAAGGCAAATTCAAAAGCTACAGCAACAACAGGCATACCTTCAAGCGTACCGCTCAGAGCAACTAAAGCGTCTTTTTCACCGGTTTGCTTCTGCGCTGCAACCAGACGGTCTTTATACTTTTTGCTATCACGGAATTTAATGCGATCAACCGGCTCAAGATCAGCTGCGATTTCTGTACGACCTTCTTTATCTAAAAAGATATCTAAACGCGTACGCGCATTAATACGCATGTGATGATTACATTTGGGGCATACGTTTAAATTCTTTTCTAATTCAGGCTTATAGAGCGCAGCCTCACAGGATGGACACTTGTGCCACACGCCATCCGGTACTGAACTTTTTCTCGCATCAGAGCGCATAATTGAAGGAATTAGTTTATCGACTAACCAGTTGTTCATCAGCTATCTACTCCGCATGGGGCCAGTGGCTATGCCCTGCACCCTCTAGAAAATATGTTTAATAATCAGGTTACTGACGGCATCTCAAAGTCAGCCGTCACATTGCTGTGCATTTTTAATCTGCACAGCATATAAGAACTGACGCACTTTATCTGCGTCTTTTATACCGTGACTGGCCTCCACACCACCACTCACATCCACCGCCCAAGGCCGCACTTCATGCATGGCTTGAGTGATATTATGCGCATTTAAACCGCCGGCTAAAATCAGCGGTTTGGCTAAGTTACTGGGTATTTGCGCCCAATCAAAGCGCTCACCGGTACCGCCAGGCACACCAGGCACCCAAGCATCCAGCAAAATACCTTGCGCGCCAGTGTATTGCGCAGCGCGCTGAGCTATATCAACACCCGGCTGCATGCGTAATGCGCGAAAATAAGGCCTGGAAAAACGCTCGCAAAACTCAGGGGTTTCATCACCGTGAAACTGCAAAACATCCAATGGCACCACTGCCAGCACGGCATTGATTTCGTCTTGCGAGGCATTCACAAACAAGCCTACTGTGGTTACAAAAGGCGGTAAAGCCGCCACAATCTTTTGTGCTTGCGCCGCATTCACGGCACGTGGACTCTTGGCATAAAACACCAAGCCAATAGCATCAACACCTGCTTGCGCCACAACTAAAGCATCAGCTATAGAAGTAATACCACAAATTTTCGTTCGTACTCGCATAACCATGGTCTTCACGCCTGTTCAAGAATATCAGGTAAGCCTGATAAAAAATGCGGCCCTAAATAACGCTGAGGCAACTCAAACTGCTCAGGATACTCAACGCCCACCATATATAAACCATGGGGAGCAGCAGTCACTCCACCAGCGGTACGATCACGACTCTCTAGCACTTGCTGCGCCCATGCTACCGGCCGCTCACCGCCGCCAATCATCATTAACACACCGGCAATATTGCGCACCATATGATGCAAAAATGCATTAGCACGCACATCAATAATGATCAGCTTACCGAACTCTAAAACCTGCAAATGATAAATAGTACGCACCGGCGATTTAGCTTGGCAGCCAGCAGCACGCAAGGCATTAAAGTTATGCGTACCCACTAGGCAGGCGGCTGCTTGCCGCATTTTTTCTACATCCAGTGTTTGGTAAGTCCAAGTGACTTCTTCAGACAAGTGCGCTGGACGCACTTCATCACTGTAAATCACATAGCGGTAGCGGCGTGCTATAGCACTGAAGCGCGAGTGGAAATCCTGTGGCATAGGTTGCGCCCACACCACACTGATATCTTTAGGCAAATAACGATTAGCACCCATCACCCAAGCACGCATGGGACGGCTAATCGTCGTATCAAAATGCACCACTTGACTACAAGCATGCACCATAGCATCTGTACGCCCAGCACAACTTAAACGCACTGGCTGACCGTTATTAATCTGCTGCAATGCGTCTTCTAAATGCCCCTGGATACTCGGAGTTCCCTCAGCTTGCAATTGGAAGCCATGGTAATTTGAGCCCTTATACTCAACCCCAAGTGCAATTCTAAAGCTTGGCGTAGCAGTCTCTAAGCCTGCTGCCGAGGTCACAACGGATACAGTCATTTTACAAGCCGAGTCAATAACTGGCGCGCTTGTTCTTGCTGCTCAGGCGCACCCTGGGCAATTACTTCATGTAAAATATCGCCTGCAGCGTGCATATCACCTTGCTCAATATAAGTACGTGCTAAATTCAGCTGAGCGGTGGCCGCATCTGCATAAGGGACAAAATCAAGGTCATCTAAAAACACAGCCTCACCAGCACCAGCACTAGCCGTAGGTGCAACAGAATTGCTCAGCTCAATATTCTCAAAATCCAACTCGGCAAAATCACTGTCAGTGATAACTGTCTCAGTTACTTGTGTTTCATTGAGTTCCAGCCCAGTGAAATCAAATTCTTCTGATAACTCAATCTCTGCTGTTGGTATCGACTTGCTCTCGTCTAAATCCAGCACGATATCATCAAAGGAAAATTCATCATCACTGAATTCTGATTGCGCAGGCTTGCTTGATTGCTCAGGCAACTCAAACCCTAAATCAAACTCAGCCTCAGCAGAATCTGTCAGTGGCTGAGTAGCATCGAGCTGTGCAGATAAGTAATCCAATTCAGCGTCTAAATTCTCTGTATCAGCGGCTGCACTAGGCAGTACTAACAATTGCGGATAACGCGCAGTAATCGCATCTATCTCAGCCTGTTCAGCACCGACATCTTGTAGCGCAGTCACTTGTGTTAAAAACGCACTTTGATCGTTCAATTCGGCATACACTTCAAGCAATTTTAATTGCAAGTCAAGGCGCTGTGGCTCTTGATCAAGAGCGTCATGTAGCACTTCAGCCGCTTGCGTAAAGCGCGCAAAACTCATATAGCTATTGGCTTCCACCAAGGGATCAGTCGTTTCTTGTATAAACTTTGGCGCCTGCGTTGCAGTGTCGCCCGTCGGCTGCCCAGCTAATGAAGCCTTGGCATCCATTTGGAAAATATCATCTTCTTGAACGGGTTCGAGCTCATTCGCATACTCAGGGATAAAGTCCTGGGGTAATGGTTGATTGCTATTGTGCTGCTGACGCGCCTTCCGGCGTGACAAGCCCAGCAAGCCCAACAACAAAGCAAGCACAGCACCACCGCCAGCCACTGCAACTAAAGCTGGATTAGCCATGATCTGATCAACGATGCTTTTATTCTCAACTGCAGGAGCATCCTTGTTAGCAACTGCCGCTGGACTTGCATCTTGCCTAACGGTGTCTTCTGCATCTGTTGGCGCAGTACCAGCCAGAGTTGACTCATCGACTTCTTGATCGACGGCTGAGCCCACTGCAAACAACTCGTCTTGCTCAATAGGCGCAGAGATATCTTGCGTGCTCTGTGCTGTTTCTAAGTCAGACTGCGCATCCAACTCAGCATTTTGTGCGGCCATTTGCTCAGTTAGATCTGCATTTTGATCTTGCAGGTCCTGTAATTCATTACTTCTGCCACGATCGGAAGCCTGCTTGGATTCGCTAGGCGTTTCTACAACCAGTTTTAAACTGTCTGTGTGCTCGATCTCTTGTGGCGCTGCATCGGTTTGCTGACGCTCAGTGGCATCCAGCTGTCGCTCTACCAATGCAGTGGTACGTCTATTTTTCCAGCTGGCATTTTGCTCTGTAACTTCTGCTTTCTTAACTCTATATTCAGTGGGCCGCGCTGCTTGTGGCATGGCAACTGACTTAGATGCTGAGTTTAATTGAGTCAGAGTAGCACCGGCAGTGACGACAGGTTGCACACTAGAGACTTGCCCTGGCTTATATAAAGGCGGGTTAAGTAATAAGGTGTATTCACGCAAGAGACGGCCGTTAGGCCACAGTACTTCAACTAAAAAATTAAGGTAGGGCTCCTTAACAGGCTTAGCACTGGTCACACGAATAACACTTTTACCGTCAACTCCAACCATAGGAGTAAAAGTCAAACCGGTCAGGAAAAACTGACGTTCAACTCCAGCCTTAGTAAAGTCTTCCGCTGAGGCTAAGCGAGTTTTAATATTGGCAGAGGTTAAATCACGTACTTCTAATAAAGTGATCTCCGCTTCAAGCGGCTGATTTAGCGATGACTTTACTGCTAATTCACCCAAGCCCAGTGCATTGGCGAAACCAGATGTAAACGCTGTGACCGCGGCAACTGCTAACACCAACTTACGAACTTGAAGCATATAGAGTGATCCCTTGGTATTCGCTCCGGATACTCCGGAAAAACGTGAATAAACTGCTTTGAACAAAAATAGTTATGGCCACTGTTAGCAGCATTCAAACTTAAATATATTGACTACTAAACACATTGTGTATGTTTAGGTGCTCAGTATCTTGCAGCGAGTCAGCTTTATCAACTTCGAATCACCCCTCGCAAGCTATAGCTGGCTATTGTAAGCTGTATTTGGTCTATGCATTGCGCATTTTAGACTTTTTTATTCCTTCTTTAAACGAATAAACGCGTAAAACCGAAGGTATCGATTTTACGCGTTCGATCATTCACTCAATTAACGCTCTAATAAAATGCGCAACATTCTACGTAGTGGCTCTGCGGCACCCCACAACAATTGGTCACCAACAGTAAATGCGCCTAAATAATGTGAGCCCATATTTAACTTACGCAAACGACCCACTGGCACATCTAAAGTGCCAGTCACTGCAGTGGGCGTCAGCTCACGCATGGTAGTTTCACGATCATTAGGGATTAAGCGCACCCAAGGATTATGCTGACTGATCATATTCTCGATATCCGCCAACGGAATATCTTTGTTCAGCTTGATGGTTAACGCCTGGCTGTGGCAACGCATGGCGCCAACACGAACACATAAACCATCGACTGGAATTGGATTTTTGTAGCGACCCAAAACCTTGTTAGTTTCCGCTTGTGCTTTCCACTCTTCGCGGCTTTGTCCATTAGGCAAAGCTGTGTCAATCCATGGAATTAAGCTACCGGCCAATGGCACACCAAAGTTATCCACGGGGCAGGCTTCGCTGCGCTGGAACTCAGCTACTTTACGGTCGATATCTAAAATTGCACTGGCTGGATCTTGTAATTCAGCGGCAACTGATGCATGAATACCACCCATTTGACGAATCAATTCACGCATATTCTGCGCACCAGCACCACTGGCTGCCTGATAAGTCATAGCGCTCATCCACTCAACCACGCCTGCTTCAAACAATCCGCCAAGACCCATTAGCATCAGACTCACGGTGCAGTTACCACCAATATAGTCTTTCACGCCAGCTTCAAGCGACTGATCAATCACTTTGCGGTTCACCGGATCCAGCACGATTACGGCATGGTCTTTCATGCGTAAAGCCGAGGCTGCATCAATCCAATAACCGTTCCAACCAGCTTCGCGCAGCTTTGGATAGACCGCATCGGTGTAGTCGCCACCTTGGCAGGTCAAGATCACATCCAGCGCTTTGAGCTCATTAATATCATAAGCATCTTTAAGCGCTGGGGTATCTTTACCAATGGCAGGGCCCTGTCCACCCACGTTTGACGTGGTAAAGAACACAGGCTCGATTAAATCAAAATCCTGTTCTTCGAGCATGCGCTGCATCAGGACGGATCCCACCATGCCGCGCCAACCTACTAGACCTACACGTTTCATTACGACTACACCTATTGTTAGTGATCAACCCATCACAGCATTGCTAAGCACAAGCTGCGATGGATGGAGTGAATTGAGTAATCTTACAGTTTTGCTAATGCTGCGACTACCGCGGCACCCATTTGTGCGGTACCCACTTTTTGCATGCCCGCTGAGAAAATATCACCGGTACGCAAACCTTGATCAAGCACATTACTGACGGCTTGCTCAATTGCATCAGCTGCAGCCAGTTCGTTAAAGCTGTAACGCAACATCATCGAAACTGACAAGATGGTAGCTAAAGGATTAGCCAAATCTTGCCCAGCAATATCAGGTGCAGAACCGTGACACGGCTCATACATACCCTTGTTATTGGAGTCTAAAGATGCCGACGGCAGCATACCAATGGAACCGGTCAACATTGAAGCTTGATCCGATAGAATATCACCAAACATATTTTCTGTGACAATCACATCGAACTGCTTTGGCGCACGCACCAACTGCATGGAAGCGTTGTCCACATACAGATGGCTAAGCTCAACATCAGGGTAATCTTTAGCAACTTCGATCACCACTTCACGCCATAGACGGCTGGATTCCAATACGTTGGCTTTATCCACCGAGCAGACCTTCTTATTGCGCAAACGCGCCATATCAAAGCCCACTTTAGCAATGCGGCGGATTTCGCTTTCTTTGTACGGCAGCGTGTCATAGGCCATGCGCTCGCCGTTTTCCAGCGTTACAGTTTCACGCGGGCTACCGAAGTAGATACCACCGGTCAACTCACGCACAATCAAAATATCTAAACCCGATACGACTTCTGGCTTTAGTGTTGAAGCTTCAGCCAACTGCGGGTAAAGAATCGCTGGACGCAAGTTACCGAACAAACCCAACTCAGAACGAATCTTCAACAGACCACGCTCAGGACGGATCGCGCGATCGAGGTTATCCCACTTAGGACCACCGACAGCGCCGAGCAAAATAGCATCTACTTCACGCGCCAGCGCTAAAGTTGAATCAGCTAAAGGTACGCCGTGTTTATCAATAGCTGCACCACCTAACTCACCTTCAACCAGCTCAAAGCCAAGGTTAAATTTGCTATTGGCCAGCTCTAACACTTTAACTGCTTCGGTCATGATTTCCGGACCGATACCATCACCAGGTAATACTAGAATTTTCTTAGACATTTTATGTTCTCAGCGCCACTGTGAATGCACAACGGCGCAGTTAGTTAAATTAAAGGGCGTCAAGCACCTATGATTAAAGAGCGTCAAACAGCCATGGATTAGACTTTTTATAACCCACTTCAAACTCACGAATCTGCTCAGCATCTTGCAAGGTCAGGCCAATATCATCTAAACCATTAAGCAAGCAATGCTTACGGAACGCATCGACTTCAAAGCTGTACTGCACGCCATCTGGGCGAGTCACAGTCTGCGCAGCAAGATCGATGGTCAACTGATAGCCTTCAACGGCTTCAGCTTGAGCAAATAG
>DATERP010000155.1:0-17125 GCA_035271385.1 Thiopseudomonas sp.
TGCGGCTTAGTGATTAAGCAGCACTTCCCTGAGAACCCATTAAAGCGTGCAATCCTGACCCCCGATGACTGGAAATTACTGCGCTACTGCCCTTGCCCCGTTCTGATTGCAAAAACCAATCGACCTTGGACAGGCGGTACAATTTTAGCCGCTGTCGATGTGGGTAATAGCAGCGCAGAACACCGCTCACTGCATGCCAGCATTATTAACAATGCCTATGAAGTGGCAGGTATTGCCAAAGGTACCCTGCACGTCTTTACCGCACACCCAACGCCTATGTTGTCGGCTGCTGACCCTACTTTCCAGTTGCGCGAAACTATCGAAGCGCATTACCGCGAGCAATGCCATAGCTTTGTTAAAGAGTTCGAGATCGACGAACAATACATGCATATCAAAGAAGGTCCGGCTGATATTTTAATTCCCAATATGGCCAGTGAACTCGATGCAGTTGTCACTGTTATTGGTACGGTCGCGCGCACAGGTTTATCCGGCGCTTTGATTGGTAATACCGCAGAAGTCGTGTTGGATGCTGTGGAAACTGACGTATTAGTGCTCAAGCCGCACGACGTTATGGTGCATTTAGAGACCCAACTGCAGCGCTAAAGTGCCTAAAACAGTCCTTTTAGTCTGTCTTAGGCACTTATAGCTGGATGAGACCACCTGCCTTTACAGCCAGCAAAACCACAGCAAAAGCATGTTAGCCCAAGGTCTAACATGCTTTTTAGCATGCAAAACCATGAATGCCTCTTAACTTTACAGCGCTTGTGGCTTAGAATAAGCGCGCCATTTTAGGCAACCACGTCCAAAATCGAGGCTGTTTTCAAAGCGCAAAGGGTGCAAACCCTCGTCGCTGCAACGTAAAAAGCAACAGTAAAACCCCAAGTTGTCTTGTTTACGTGTGCCTGCAACACTTTGAAAACAGCTTCTGGATAAGCGCCCCTTCCTGTTTGGGGGCCAATGATGAGGGTATAATACTGTGCTTGAAGCCTACCGCAAACACGTAGCAGAACGCGCTGAACAGGGCATTGTCCCGCAGCCACTCAACACCGAACAAACCACTGGTTTGGTTGAGCTACTCAAAAACCCACCTGCTGGTGAAGAAGCATTCTTGCTCGAACTGATCACTGATCGCGTTCCTGCAGGTGTTGACGAAGCCGCTTATGTTAAAGCCGGTTTCTTATCAGCAATCGCCAAAGGTGAAGCGACTTCACCTCTGATCGATAAAGCACACGCTGTTAAATTGTTAGGCACCATGCAAGGTGGCTACAATATCGAAACACTGGTTGCTTTATTAGATGACGCTGAGCTGTCTGCATTAGCAGCGGCTGAACTCAAGCACACTTTATTAGTGTTTGATGCGTTCCACGACGTTGCAGAAAAAGCAAAAGCTGGCAATGCCGACGCTAAAGCTGTGATGCAGTCATGGGCTGAAGGCGAGTGGTTCAAATCACGCCCAGCACTTGAAGAAAAAATCTCTTTAAGCGTATTTAAAGTCACTGGCGAAACTAACACCGATGACCTGTCACCTGCTCCTGATGCATGGTCACGTCCTGACATTCCATTGCACGCATTAGCGATGCTGAAAATGGAGCGCGATGGCATTCATCCAGACGTTCCAGGTTCAGTTGGACCAATCAAGCAAATGGAAGCCCTGAAAGCAAACGGCTTCCCAGTTGCTTACGTTGGTGACGTTGTTGGTACCGGTTCTTCACGTAAATCAGCAACCAACTCAGTGCTATGGTTCTTCGGTGACGACATCCCTAACGTTCCTAACAAGCGTGCGGGTGGTTTCTGCTTCGGTACTAAAATTGCTCCTATCTTCTACAACACTATGGAAGATGCTGGCGCACTGCCAATCGAATTCGATTGCACCAACCTGAACATGGGTGATGTGATCGACGTTTACCCATACAAAGGCGAAGTACGTCGTCACGGTTCTGACGAATTAGTCACTACGTTTGAATTGAAAACTGACGTTCTGCTTGATGAAGTACGTGCCGGCGGCCGTATTCCATTGATCATTGGTCGTGGTTTAACTGAAAAAGCACGTGCTGAATTAGGCATGGGCCCATCAGATTTATTCAAAAAGCCAGTTCCACCAGCTGACAACGATAAAGGTTTCACTTTAGCGCAGAAGATGGTTGGTCGTGCTTGCGGCTTAGCAGAAGGTCAAGGCGTACGTCCTGGCACTTACTGTGAGCCAAAAATGACCACTGTTGGTTCACAAGACACCACAGGTCCTATGACGCGTGACGAGTTGAAAGACTTGGCGTGCTTGGGCTTCTCTGCTGACTTAGTGATGCAGTCTTTCTGCCACACTGCGGCATACCCAAAACCAATTGACGAAATCACGCACCACACACTGCCTGACTTCATCATGAACCGTGGTGGTGTTTCACTGCGTCCAGGTGACGGTATCATCCACAGCTGGTTGAACCGTATGTTGCTGCCTGACACCGTTGGTACCGGTGGTGACTCGCACACGCGTTTCCCAATTGGTATCTCCTTCCCTGCGGGTTCTGGTCTCGTTGCGTTCGCTGCAGCCACTGGTGTTATGCCACTGGATATGCCTGAGTCCGTATTGGTTCGCTTTAAAGGTGAAATGAAGCCAGGTATCACTTTACGTGACCTTGTGCATGCGATCCCTTACTACGCGATCAAAGAAGGCCTGTTGACTGTTGAGAAAAAAGGCAAGAAGAACATCTTCTCTGGCCGTATTCTCGAAATCGAAGGCTTAGACAACTTAACCGTTGAGCAAGCATTTGAACTGTCTGACGCATCAGCTGAGCGTTCTGCAGCAGGTTGCACCATTAAGCTGCCAGAAGATGTAATCGCTGAGTACCTGCGCTCTAACATCACCATGCTGCGCTGGATGATCAGCGAAGGTTACGGCGATGCGCGCACCATTGAGCGTCGCGCACAAGCGATGGAAGCTTGGTTAGCTAAGCCTGAGTTGATGGCTGCCGATGCTGACGCTGAGTACGCTGCAGTTATCGAAATTGACTTGGCTGAAATCAATGAGCCTATTCTGTGCGCACCGAACGACCCAGACGATGCTCGTCTACTGTCTGAAGTTCAAGGTCGCAAGATTGATGAAGTATTCATCGGTTCGTGCATGACAAACATCGGTCACTTCCGCGCGGCGGGTAAACTGCTACAGAAAGTTGACACTAAGATGCCAACTCGCCTGTGGTTAGCCCCACCAACGCGTATGGACCAGTACCAGTTGACCGAAGAAGGTTACTACGACATTTACAACAAAGCAGGCGCGCGCATGGAAATGCCAGGCTGCTCATTGTGCATGGGTAACCAAGCGCGTGTTGAGACAGGTGCGACTGTAGTTTCTACTTCTACACGTAACTTCCCGAACCGTTTAGGTGACAACACTGACGTATTCTTGGCTTCTGCTGAGCTTGCGGCTGTTGCCTCAATCATTGGTAAGTTACCAACTGTTGAAGAGTACATGGCGTACGCGAAAGACATCGACAGCATGGCTGCCGACGTTTACCGCTACCTGAGCTTCGACCAAATTGCCTCTTACAAAGAAGCCGCTGCGAATGCATCGATTCCTGTGTTAGCAGTGTAATTTAGCGTCGCTTGCAACATAAAACGCCCCGCCTAGTGCGGGGCGTTTTTGTTTGTGCTGTTTGATGGGTTATACATGAGGTCTGCTAGGAGCTTATTGGGTTGTGAATGACTTACTGCGCGTGCCGTACTTCGGGCTAGGTGTTATTCCGTCGATGAACCCAGGATGGGCTCGTGGAGGGAAAAACAGTACTCACAGGGTGCGCCGTGCAGATAAAGTGATTATCTCATTGGGCCGACCTGTTATTAGCATCCACAGTTTCGTACACTCAAGCTCTGTTTAAGAGGTACCGCAATGCAAACAACCAAGAAAGCTCAACAAGAATTAATCTATGCGTGGCGCGCGCAAGCCCGCCGCAAGCCTTGGCTCACGCTAAGTTTTGCGGCGATTGTGCTAGTGATTCTTATATTACTGCTGATCTCTGTCTATCAAGGCTTGCACCTTGATCACTTTAACTATGCAGTAAGTGGCGGCATGACTGGCTTTATCGCCACAGCAATAGGTGCGTTACTGATTTATTTTACCAGCAGCATCAGTACGCGTACTCAAGACAGCCTACTGGGTTTTGCTGCAGGCATGATGCTCGCTGCCAGCGCCTTCTCGCTAATCTTGCCCGGCATCGAAGCAGCGCAAGAGATTTTAGATCAGCGCTTCTTAGCCGCTGCCATTGTTGTATTGGGTTTGGGTCTTGGCACCGTGATGATGCTGGGCTTAGATTATTTCACCCCGCATCAACAAGCCAGCGCCGCACTCTGTGGCCCAGAATGCCAAAGGTTAAGCGGAGTTTGGTTATTTGTTTTCGCGATTGCCCTGCATAACCTGCCAGAAGGCATGGCTATTGGTATTTCTTTTACTCAGGGTGATTTGCAGATTGGCCTACCGCTCACCATCGCGATTGCCATTCAGGATATTCCAGAAGGATTTGCTGTCGCCTTAGCCTTGCGCAGCGCAGGATTAACAAGCACTAAAGCTTTCTTAATTGGCGCAGCCACAGGCGTGCTAGAACCCTTGGGCGCTATTTTAGGCTTTACCATGTCCAGCAGTGTAGCTTTAGCCTACCCACTCAGTATGGGTTTAGCTGCTGGGGCGATGATCTTTGTGGTCTGCCATGAAGTGATTCCAGAAACGCACCGCAACAACCATCAAGCTGCAGCCACAACTGGGTTAATGATAGGCTTTGCCGTGATGATGTTTCTGGATACGGCGCTGGGCTAGAACAGTCCAGCGCTGCAGATACTACTCTTCTTGATATCTTGGTTGCGGAGTATCTTTATTACGCACAAACTTAATTTTATGAGTAAAGGTCGGCTTACGCGTCACACTGATCGCACGGTGAGTAACCGTATCTAAAGTGATATTCCAATAGCCTGTACTTGGCACTTTAATTTTCGCAGGAAAGCGATCAAAAGCACCACCATGGTAAGTATGACGACCGCCATTTTTAAAGCTGCGAAAGTTCGCATCACTCATAAGACGGATATTGCAGGTTTGTGAGCACTGAATCACGACAGTGTCGCCTTCTTTCAAATACTCACGCTGATGAACAAACTTCATAATACACATCACAAAACAATTATTTGCGGGTAATATACCACGTTGCCTTGCGCAGATTTGCATTCTCTTAATGCAATCAACATCTTTTTGCGCAACAGGTTTAACGGACTGCCCACACTATGCAACAACATCAACATCACGCCCTACAGCATGCCTGGCTCCTGTGCAGCTTTGATCATGGCATCCTGCATTTATGGTGAGTGCACTCTTCAAAATAAACCTATTATTTTCCTGAAGAGTTAAGTACTGATGTTCTCTATAAAAAATCGCGAAAACCCACTGTTATTTACTATTCTTGCCAGCCGCATTGGCTTTTTTATCGCCGGCCTATGCCTCGCCGTCTGGGCACCACTGGTGCCTTATGTACGTTTAAATATCCCCATGAGTGACGCCACTTTTGGCTTGATGTTGTTATCCATTGGTGTCGGCTCGCTTACCTGCATGCCCTTGTCTGCTGTGTTGACCAATCACTTTAGTATCCGCCGCTGCTTATTTCTGATTACCCTACTGCTGCTTGGCGCGTTATTTACCATGGCCACAGCCTCATCATTCTGGTTACTCGGTGCGGCACTGTTTATTTTTGGTGGCAGCATGGGTGTGCTGGATGTGATTCTCAACATCCAAGGCCTCAGCGTTGAGAATCGTGCCAATCGCAGCATGATGTCTAACTTTCATGGCATGTTTAGTGTCGGTACCATTGCTGGCTCACTGTTAATGATTGGCCTGCTCACTCTGGGTTTATCGGCACTGCTCAGCACCCTAGCCACCATGACACTGATATTACTGCTGAGCCTATTTGCCGTACGTGGTTATTTAGATGAGCGCACCCTGAGTGGTAAAGACTCTTTTATGTGGCCCAATGCTTGGATTGTGCTGGTCGGCATGATGTGTTTTATCGTCTATCTGGCCGAAGGTGTGATGCTCGACTGGAGCGCTTTATACCTGATTGAAGACAAACATATTGCCACCGCACAAGCCGGCCTCGGTTATGCCAGCTTTTCGGCGATGGTGGCTACAGGGCGCTTTCTTGGTGATGGTTTAGTACAAATGCTGGGTCGAGTTCGGGTGATTGTCGGTGGTGGTTTGCTAGCTGCGGCGGGTGTCACGCTGAGCATTATCAGCACGCACTGGGGCATCAGTCTGCTCGGTTTTGCCCTGTGCGGCTTAGGTTGTGCCAATGTCTCGCCTGTATTAATTTCCTCTCTCAGTAAACAAACCTACATGCCCACGCATTTAGCCATTACTGCAGCCACCACCATTGGTTTTGCCGGCGTGTTAGCAGGTCCGGCAATGATGGGTGCCGTGGCGCATTACAGTTCTCTCAGTACTGCTTTTGCTGTATTAGCAGGACTGCTTCTGGTGGTTGCCGCTTTCGGGCATCGCTTTAAATAAAAACCTACAAGCACCACTTGAACTTCATTTGAGTCAGGCGTAGCTTAGTGCGCTTGACTCACGCATGAGTCAGCGTCGCTCAGACGGTTCTGGGCGCTTACGTTTTTGAGGTTCACATGACTGACACTCGTCAACCACGACGCTTTTCGCGTATCGATCGCTTGCCACCCTACGTTTTCAATATCACTGCTGAATTAAAGATGGCAGCGCGCCGTCGCGGTGAAGATATTATTGATTTCAGTATGGGTAACCCTGACGGGCCAACACCACCACATATCGTGGAAAAACTCGTGCAAGTGGTACAGCGCGAAGATACCCATGGCTATTCCACTTCACGCGGTATTCCACGTCTGCGTCGTGCGATTACTAACTGGTATAAAAAGCGTTACGAGGTTGAACTCGATCCAGAAACTGAGGCCATTGTCACCATTGGCTCCAAAGAAGGTTTAGCACACTTGATGCTGGCCACTCTGGATCAAGGCGATATGGTCCTAGTGCCTAATCCCAGCTACCCGATTCATATTTATGGCGCAGTGATTGCTGGTGCGCAAGTACGCTCAGTGCCATTGATTCCGGGTGTAGATTTTTTCGTTGAGCTAGAAAAAGCCATTCGCGAATCCACTCCTAAGCCAAAAATGATGATTCTCGGCTTTCCGTCCAACCCAACTGCACAATGTGTTGAGCTGGATTTTTTTGAGCGTGTGGTCGCCCTTGCCCGCGAACACAATATTATTGTGATTCATGATTTGGCTTACGCTGATATCGTCTATGACGGCTGGACAGCACCCTCGATTATGCAAGTGGAAGGCGCTCGTGATGTGGCAGTGGAGTTCTTTACTCTATCGAAAAGCTACAACATGGCCGGTTGGCGTGTGGGCTTTATGGTGGGCAATCAAGAACTGGTCAGTGCTTTAGCACGCATTAAAAGCTATCACGACTATGGCTCCTTTACTCCAGTGCAAGTTGCTGCGATTGCAGCCTTGGAAGGTGACCAACAATGCGTGTTGGATATCGCCGAGAAGTACCGTCAGCGTCGTAATGTGATGGTGAAAGGTCTGCATGAAATCGGCTGGATGGTCGAAAAACCCAAAGCTTCGATGTATATCTGGGCGAAGATTCCCGAGGCTTATGCGCATCTGGGCTCGCTGGAGTTTGCGAAAAAGCTCTTAGCCGATGCGAAAATCAGCGTCTCACCCGGTGTTGGCTTTGGTGACTACGGTGATGATTATGTGCGTTTTGCCCTGATTGAAAACCTCGATCGCTCGCGCCAAGCCTTGCGCGGGATTAAGTCGATGTTCAAGGCTGATGGCTTAATCGAGTAAAGGCTTAACATTCTATAGTTACAGCGCAGATTATTTTTGCGCTGTAACTATTCCACTACTCTGCTGCTTCCCCAAGCCATTCAGCCTGACTCTGGCTGCAATCCTGCCAACTCCACCACTACTATTTTATGCAATACCCCTACTCGCTTTAAATCGGCCCTAATGCCAGCGTAAAACCGTGCAGAACATACTTAGAAAAACCCCAATCCTTTTATTAACTAAGGGTGTGGCTGTTGAAGTTATGTTTGCAGAAAAGGGGTGCCAATTTAATCCCACAGTTAGATGTATGATGGTTTAACTTAGCAAGGTAAAATTCAAGCCAGCAACGCCTGCAGAACGAACTGCAGGTGTAATCTGCATGATTCTTGTTTGGCTGATGAGCAGCTTACTGGCCGAGACAGTATCTCTGCACCCGTTCTTCTGTCAGCCATAACTGGCGCAGTGCTCGGCTCAGTACTTAGTCCGCAACCGCCTGCCATTGCTTGTTTAAGCGCTTATCTGACACGGGCACCTTAGTACCCAACTGCTGGGCGAATAACGACACGCGATACTCTTCCAGCATCCAGCGATAGACGCTCAAAGCTTCATCGTACTTGCCTTCTTGGCGGTGCTTGTCTTGGCGCTTTTTCAGTTTGTCTTGATAACCACTGAGTTCCACGGTCCACACACGGTCTTGCTGCACTTGGCTGGGCAATTTATCCAGACGCTGCTCCACTGCTTTTAAATAGCGCGGAAACTCTTGCAGCCACTGCGCTGGGGTATCGCGAATAAAGCCGGCATAGAGCAAACCCGCCAGTTGCGTTTTAATATCATTCAGCGCCACCGCCATGGATAAATCAATCCGTCCTTTAAGACGTTTTTTAATCTCATGCCAGCGCTGCAAAATCAACAACACAGTCTTAGCAATATGCTCCGCCACAGGCACAAACTCTCCGTGCTTTGCCTCGGCCAATTGTGCGACGGCTTGGGCATCGCGCGGCAGTACTTTTAGGTCTTGCAACATGCAACGGTCGACGGCGGCCAAGAGAATATCTTCAGTCAAAGCTTCGACGCGGCCTAAATCACGGTAGAGCAAGGCCATATCGGTCAAGCCCGGCAGACGACTGCGTAAATATTTAGCCGACTCCGCCACTTGCTGCAATAACAATCGCTGCAGCGCACGGCGGTGCTCTTGGTCCGCTTGCTGCTGAGTGGAGAAACGCCCTTCTTGCACTGCCCCGCCGCTATCCACTAAAGCGGGATACACAGTCATCGCCATGCCCGCAACTTGATGCGTGCTTTGCGCATCGACAGTAAAGTTATCGCTGGCAATGGCTTGCGGTGTGCTGCTGGCTTGTTTTAATTCAGCTAACGCTTGTTGGCTAGCACCGCTAAAGCGCGCTCGTAGCTCAGCTAAATCGCGACCTTCACCGAGCTTTTTCCCTGCAGCATCCACCACTTCAATATTCATGCGCAAATGGTCTTCAAGCTGCTCTGCCGCTTGCTGCCACAACTCCTCGGCCACGCGCACACCGGTCATGCGTAACAGCTGCTGGCCTAACACCTCTGCTAGCGAACCTTGAGCAAAGGGCATGCCTTCCAGTGCCGCACCGACAAAGTCTGGCACGGGCACAAAACTTTTGCGTATAGCTTTCGGCAGATTGCGTACCAAAGCAATACAACGCGCGCTGAGCAAACCGGGCACCAGCCATTGCAACAAGGCTTCGGGAACTTGCGCCAGCAAAGGCGCAGGAATGGTCACAGTCACACCATCACGCACATGCCCCGGCTCAAAGTGATAACTGAGCGGCAACTCTATCTCTTGCCAGCGCAAAGTGTCGGGGTATTGATTGGCGGTGACTTCGGTGGCTTCGCGCGCCAGCACATCGGCTTCCGTCATCAGCAACAGCTGCGGATCTTGTGCGCTGCTGCGCTTGTACCATTTATCAAAGCTGGCAGTTTGGTAAATATCTGCCGGAATGTGTTTGGCGTAATAGGCAAATAAGGCTTCTTCATCCGCCAAGATATCGCGTCGGCGCGCTTTAGCTTCGAGCTTATCCAGCGTTTTTAATAACTCAAGGTTAGCCTGTAAACACCGCGCACGACTGAGAATATCATTGGCCACTAAGCCTTCACGAATAAAGGTTTCTCGACTCAGCACCGGGTCAATCGGTCCGTAATGCACGGTACGGCGACCAATAATAATCAGGCCATATAAAGTCACTTGCTCATAAGCCACCACTTGTCCACGGCGCTTCTCCCAATGCGGCTCAAGGTAGGTACGCTTGATTAAATGCTCAGCCAGTTGCTCGGCCCATTCTGGCTCAATCTTGGCTACCAAGCGGGCAAACAGCTTAGTGGTCTCAACCAACTCCGCGGCCATCAGCCATTGCGGACGTTTACGCCCTAGCGTACTGGAAGGATGAATAAAGAAACGCCGCTGCCGCGCGCCAAGGAAATCATTGTCTTCAGTCTTTTGGCCAATTTGGCTGAGCAACCCGGTCAGCAGGGCTTTATGTAATTGCGCGTAATCACAGCCTTCATCATTAAAAGGCAACTGCAATTCACGGCAAATCAAACTGAGCTGGCGATGTGCGTCACGCCATTCACGCATCCGTACATAATTGAGAAAGTGCGTGCGACACCAACGGCGCACACCAGAACTACCCAATGCCAAGCGCTGCTCTTCAAAACTGCGCCAAATATTAATCAGCACAGCAAAGTCTGAATCAGGGTCTTTCCATTGCGCATGGGCTTGATCAGCCGCTTGCTGCTTATCCGCCGGACGCTCACGCGGGTCTTGAATCGATAGCGCGCTGGCAACAATCAGCATCTCACGCAAACTGCCTTGCTCAGCTGCCGCCAACAACATGCGCCCCACTCGCGGGTCAATCGGCAAGCGCGCCAGCTGTTTACCAAGATCTGTGAGCTTGCTGTCACGATCGACGGCGCTAAGCTCTTGCAGCACATTAAAGCCATCACTGATGGCCTTACCTTCTGGCGGCTCAATAAAGGGAAAATCTTCAATGGCTCCGAGACGCAAATGTAGCATCTGCAAAATCACTGCAGCTAGGTTAGTACGCAGAATTTCTGGATCAGTAAACTCAGGGCGCCCTAAGAAATCCGCTTCGCTATACAGACGAATACAAATCCCCGCTTCTACTCGTCCACAACGCCCTTGGCGCTGATTGGCACTGGCGCGTGAAATTGCTTCAATCGGCAGACGCTGAATTTTCGCCCGATAACTGTAACGACTGATACGTGCCGTACCAGTATCAATCACATAACGAATCCCCGGTACCGTCAACGAGGTTTCCGCCACGTTGGTGGCCAGAATCACTTTACGCGCGGGACTGCTTTGAAAAATCTTCTGCTGCTCGCTGGGTGAGAGGCGTGCATACAGGGGTAAGATTTCCGTATGTTTGAGCTGCGCCTTACGTAAAATCTCCGCGCACTCACGAATCTCACGCTCCCCCGGCAGAAAGACTAAAACATCGCCCGGTAAACGTTTCTCACGCCGCTCATGCTCAGCAATCTCTAATAAGCCATTGAGAATACCTTGGTCAGCACTCAGGTCTTCCTCAACTGCATGACCATCTTCATCTTGCGTGGCCAGCAATGGGCGATACCAGGTTTCCACCGGATAGGTGCGTCCCGAGACTTCGATAATCGGCGCATCATCAAAGTGCTTAGAAAAGCGCTCAAGATCAATGGTGGCTGAGGTGATAATCACTTTCAGGTCAGGGCGACGCGGCAGAATCTGTTTGAGATAACCGAGCAAGAAATCAATATTCAGACTGCGCTCATGCGCCTCATCAATAATCAGCGTGTCATAGCGCTGTAAAAATCGGTCCCGCCCCGTCTCCGCCAGTAAGATACCGTCAGTCATCAGCTTAACCAGCGTGCGCTCGTGGCTTTGGTCCTCATAGCGCACTTGGTAGCCCACCAACTCCCCCAGTGGTGTGGCAATCTCTTCAGCGATACGCGCGGCAACACTACGCGCCGCTAAACGCCGTGGCTGCGTATGCCCAATCAAACCCTGACTGCCGCGGCCCAGCTCTAAACACAACTTAGGCAACTGCGTGGTCTTACCCGAACCCGTCTCACCGGCAATAATCAGCACCTGATGCTTTGCCAGCGCAGCTTTAATCTCATCGCGGCGCTCGGCAATCGGCAAACTGTCATCGTAACGAATCGCAGGAATACTCAGGCGACGATTGGCAACCTGCTGACAGGACTTATTTAAATCCTGCTGCCATTGCGCCAGCGCTGCGGCATGCTCAGGCTTTTTCAATAAAGCTTGTAAGCGGCGACGCAAACGATGCTGGTCGGCGGTTAAAGCCTGTTTAATCGGCGCGAAGAGGTCGTGGGGATTGGGCGAAGTACTCATAAACGGCTAATACATATCTAAAACGGGGGTGCGTATTATTGCAGATCTAGGGCGCAGATGCTGGCTAATTCGGGTCATAGCTGCAGTTATCAGGCCGTATAACTTGTATACTCAGGGCCATATTATTCGCAGATCAGCCAGCCTGTTACGCGCTAGGCTGATGTACAAGAAGGACCCATTACTATGCTTATGGTTATCTCCCCCGCTAAAACGCTGGATTACACCAGTCCCTTGGCGACTGAAGAATTCACCCAACCGCGTTTTCTTGAGCAATCAAGCCAGCTAATTGAAGTGTTGCGCCAGCTCAGCCCCAACGAACTGGCTGAGCTGATGAAGCTTTCAGACAAGCTCGCAGGTCTTAACGTGGCGCGCTTTACCGAGTGGCAGCCTGATTTCACCTTAGAGAATGCCAGACAAGCCATTTTGGCCTTTAAAGGTGATGTGTATACCGGTTTAGATGCCCAGACGTTAAGCAGTGCAGACTTTGAGTATGCACAACAACACTTGCGTATTTTATCCGGTCTCTATGGTGTGTTACGCCCTCTGGACTTGATGCAAGCCTACCGCTTAGAAATGGGTACCAAGCTTGACAACGCGCAGGGTAAAAACCTCTATGAATTCTGGGGCTCGCGTATCACTGATTCATTGAATGCCTGCCTTGCAGAAAACCAAGCCAGCGTACTGCTCAATTTGGCTTCTAATGAATACTTTAAAGCGGTCAAGCCTAAGCAACTGAAGGCCAGGCTGATCAATGTAGATTTTAAAGACCTAAAAAACGGTCAGTATAAAATCATCAGCTTTTACGCTAAGAAAGCCCGTGGCATCATGGCGCGCTATGTGATTCAACATAAGATTGACTCAGTCGCCGCGCTCAAAGACTTTAGCGAGCAAGGCTACTACTACAGCGCCGAGCAATCTAAGCCTGAGCACTTGGTATTCTTACGCGATCATCCTGAGGATTAATTATGCTACCTGCGGCTTTGATTCCATTGACCTGGCTAGGTCTGTTACTGCGCTACCCACAACGCACCTTGATGATTGGCCTGCCATTGCTTGCAGTGCTGGGTACTATTGCGCTGTGGCTTATTTTAGATGAGCGCAGCAATCAGCGCCTGCTCGATCATCTAGAGATCAAAATCAGTTACGCGCCAGAGCAATGCCCAGCTGATATGCCGCTCAGCGTGCAATTAAGTAACAACACACAAAAATCACTCAAAGATCTGCAATGGCGTATTGCTGCCTACCGTCCGGGGGAAAATATCAACCTTGTCGAGACGACATTTACCCAAGCTCGCTACAGTAGCTCAAGTCCTTTAGTCGCAGGCGCACAGTGGCAATCATGCCTTCCGGTACCCAGCTTACGTGCCGGCTACCGCCCGAGTACTCTGGAGTTTCGCGTGGAACATCGTCAAGGCAATTTTGTCCGCTAACGACACAATAACTCCACTTACCTGTGGCAGATTGCCGCTTGCTTGGTTACTATCGGTGACACTTAGATGTTGAGCAACGGCATGTATATTTATCGTTTAGTCCTGATTTTAGTGGTCAGTATTTATCTGTTTTCGCCCGCTATTATGCAATGGTGGACGGCCGCAGATAGCGCTTGGTATCGCCCATATTTATTGTGGCTGATTTTAATCGCTATCACTTTTATCCTTCAAAGCCAGAAAGAAACTGATGAACTTTAGCCTCAGCCAGCTGATTTTAATCAGCACGACTTATCTGCTCACCTTGTTTGGCGTGGCCTGGGCCAGTGAAAAAGGCTGGGTACCACGTGCCATTGTGCGCCACCCCCTGACCTACATTTTATCCTTGGGTGTGTATGCCAGTGCCTGGGCCTTTTTTGGCTCGGTGGGCTTGGCTTATCAATATGGCTATGGCTTTCTTGCGATTTATTTAGGCTTATCGGGTGCTTTCTTACTGGCCCCCGTATTGCTTGCCCCCATTTTGCAACTGACACGCCGCCATCAACTCTCATCCTTAGCCGACTTACTCGCGTTTCGCTTTCGCAGCAGCTGGGTGGGCGCCATTACCACTATTGGTATGCTGATGGGTGCGCTGCCCTTACTGGCGCTACAAATTCAAGCTGTGGCTGACACCATTGGTATTTTGACAGGCCAATCGATTCAAAACCGCGTGGCGCTGGCGTTTTGTATTTTAATCACCTTGTTTTCTATTTTATTTGGCGCACGCCATATTGCTACGCGAGAAAAACACGAAGGCTTAGTCTTTGCCATTGCCTTTGAGTCGCTGGCTAAACTGATCGCCCTGCTAGCCATTGGTGCCTATGCCCTCTTTGTGATTTTTGATGGTCCTAGTGATCTCGATGTCTGGCTGAGTAACAACCGCGATATTCTTGACGACTTGCAACTGCCGCTGCAAGAAGGCCCATGGCGTACTCTACTGTTGTTGTTTTTCGCGTCTGCCATTGTGATGCCGCATATGTATCACATGACGTTTACAGAAAATCTCAACCCGCGTGCCATGGTCACCGCCAGTTGGGGGGTACCGCTATTTTTACTCTTGATGAGCTTGCCAATTCTACCGATTTTATGGGCTGGCTTAAAACTCAATGCCCCCACCTCGCCAGAGTACTTCACCCTTGGCTTAGGCTTAGCCGTGAACAGCGAACGCTTGACCTTACTGGCCTTTATGGGCGGCTTGTCCGCAGCCAGCGGGGTGATTATTGTTCTTACTTTGGCCATGTCAGGCATGGTGCTCAACCACCTCGTTCTGCCCATTTATCAGCCACCCGCAGAAGGTAATATTTACCGCTGGCTGAAGTGGACTCGGCGTGCGCTCATCTTTGCGATTATTTTAGCCGGTTACAGTTTCTATTTACTGCTGAACACCATTCAAGATCTGTCTAACTTAGGCTTAGTTTCCTATGTGGCCACTATCCAGTTTTTACCCGGCGTACTCTCGGTCCTCTACTGGCCTAAGGCCAACCGTTATGGGTTTATCTGCGGTGCACTCGCCGGCATGCTAACTTGGTCAGTGGGTATGCTATTACCCATGTTCACCAATATTCACGAATTTCAATTACCCTTTATTGATTACTTGTATATCTTGGATGAGCGCAACTGGCACTTTTCTGCCATTGCCGCTTTGGGCATTAACTGTGTGATATTTATTTTAGTGTCGTTAATCACCCGCACCAGCCTTGAAGAGCAGAGCGCCGCTCAAGCCTGCGTGATCAACACCATTCGTCGTCCTGAGCGCCGTGAGTTGTTTGCGGCAACACCACAGGAGTTTGCCACTGAACTGGCCAAGCCCTTAGGTGCGGTGACGGCACAGCGTGAAGTTGAGCAAGCCTTAAAAGATCTACAATTCCCCTTTGATGAAAAGCGCACCTTTGCTCTGCGCCGCTTACGTGACCGCATTGAAGCCAATCTGTCAGGTCTGATGGGCCCCAGCGTGGCGCAGGACTTAGTGGATACCTTTCTGCCCTATAAAGTGAACAGTGAAACCTATATCACTGAAGACATTAACTTTATTGAAAACCGTATGGAAGACTACAAGTCACAGCTGACCGGCCTCGCTGCTGAACTGGACACTCTGCGCCGCTACCACCGTCAAACCTTGCAAGATTTACCTATGGGTGTGTGTTCGCTGGCCAAAGACTATGAAATCTTAATGTGGAATCATGCGCTCGAAGATCTCACTGGCATTACCGCCTCTCGTGTTGTGGGCTCACGCTTGTACACCATTGACTCGCCTTGGCGCGAACTGCTCACAGATTTTGCGCAAGGCAATAACGCGCACCTGTATAAGCATGCCTTACAGGGGCCTTATGAGTCGCGCTGGTTGAACTTACACAAGGCGGCCATTGATGAGCCTGCCGCCAGTGGCAACAGTGGCTTGGTCGTACTTGTGGAAGACGCTACACAAACACGCTTACTCGAAGATAAGCTGGTGCACTCAGAGCGTTTAGCTTCCATTGGTCGCTTGGCCGCTGGGGTCGCCCATGAAATTGGCAACCCCATTACCGGGATTGCCTGCTTGGCGCAGAACCTGCGCTATGAGCGTGACGAAGACCCTGAGATCACTGAAATCAGCAGTCAAATTGTCGAGCAAACCAAACGCGTGACACGCATAGTGCAATCGTTGATGAGTTTTTCGCATTCAGGCCATAATCAGCATGATTACCACGAAGCGGTGCGCTTGTTTGATATTGCCAATGAAGCGGTTCACCTGCTGAGTTTGAACAAGTTGGGTATCACGGTACACTTTTTTAATCTGTGCAACACCGAGCACTGGGTCTTAGCTGACCCGCAACGTCTAGCACAAGTGCTGATCAACCTATTATCCAATGCGCGTGATGCCAGCCCCGAAGGCGGACATATTTATATCCGTACAACCGCCAACAATTCTCAGGTAGAGTTATTGATTGAGGATCAGGGCACGGGGATCAGCACTGAGCATATTGAACATTTGTTTGAGCCCTTTTTTACCACCAAAGATCCAGGCCAAGGAACAGGTTTAGGACTTGCTTTGGTGTACTCGATCATTGAGGAGCACCATGGTGAAATCCATGTCGATAGCCCCGCTGATCTAGAGCTGCAACGTGGTACTCGTTTTAGGATTACCTTGCCACGTCATACTCCATCCTCCAACCCAGCAGTGTAGGACGGGTTATGCGCGTATTGTTCATAAGCTTGCCCTATCTGCTGATTGTTTAGAGAGTCTGTTCATGCATCATATTTTAATTGTTGAAGACGAGCCGATTATCCGTTCAGCATTGCGCCGCTTACTTGAGCGCAATCAATACCTTGTGCAAGAGGCCGGCTCAGTACAAGAAGCACAAGAGCAACATGACATCAGCTCCTTTGACCTGATTATCAGTGACCTGCGCCTACCCGGTGCACCGGGCACTGAAATGATTAAACTGGCAGATCCACG
>DATERP010000156.1:0-2844 GCA_035271385.1 Thiopseudomonas sp.
ACTTATTACCTAAGCCTTCACCTTTAGATGCGCCGGCAACCAAGCCTGCAATATCCACAAACTCCATAGTGGTCGGCCAAACACGCTCTGGTTGCACGATTTCAGCCAGCGGAGCTAAGCGAGGATCAGGTACCGCAACGATGCCCGTATTAGGCTCGATGGTACAGAACGGAAAGTTTTCGGCAGCAATGCCTGATTTAGTTAAGGCATTAAAGAGGGTCGACTTGCCAACGTTGGGCAAACCCACGATACCGCAGTTAAATCCCATGATGATTTCCTCGGGAGAAAAGAGTCAAGCCTTTTGGCTGTGTAGCTGCTGCATTGCGCGGGAAATATTACCGTCAAGAAGATCAGGCACTACGCCAAGGGCGAATTCGATACTGGTGTGTGTTAAGTCTTGCTCGTTGCGTGGTGCGCGGCCTAGGACATAGTTAGACACTTGGCTGCTGTGACCTGGGTGGCCGATACCGATACGCAAACGATAAAAATTCTTTTGATTGGCCAGGCAGGCAATAATATCGCGCAAACCATTATGGCCACCGTGTCCACCACCCAATTTGAGTTTGCTGATGCCCGGGGGCATATCCAGCTCATCATGGGCCACGAGGATTTCTTCAGGTTGAATACGGAAAAAATTCGCCAGTGCGGCAACGGCTTGACCACTACGATTCATGTAGGTGGTCGGAATCAATAAACGAACATCACGGCCTTGATGATTAAGCTTTCCGGTCAGACCAGAATACTTTTTATCAAAGCTAAGGTTAACGCCATACTTTTCAGCAAGACGCTCAACAAAAAAAGCTCCCGCGTTATGCCGGGTCTGGTCGTATTCTGGGCCTGGGTTACCTAAGCCGACGATCAGTTGAACAGCATTCACTACGGGAGCTCCTTGTCTTACAGGTTAAACAGCGAGAAATTACTTCTCTTCTGCTTCGCCTTCAGCTGCTGCATCAGCAGGCTGATCTTGTTCTTCGTCTTCAACAACGTTAACGCGTGCTTCTTGTACGCTTGCTACTGCAATGTTGTTCTCGTGCGCTAGGGCAGTGAACTCAACACCTTTAGGTGCAACAAGGTCAGCCAAGTGAACGATTTCACCAACGTTAACATTGAGCATGTCAACTTCGATTGCATCAGGCAGGTCTTGTGGTAAACAAGTCACTTCCAGCTCAGTTGCTAGACGGAAGATATCACCGCCGCCTGTTTTCGCGCCAACACAGTTTTCTTCGTTCAGTAATACAACTGGAACGATAGTGGTCAGCTTCTGGCCAGCAATAACACGGATAAAGTCAGCGTGCATAACAAAGTTTTTTGCTGGGTGACGCTGCAGCGCTTTGATCAGTACGTTTTCTTTTTTGCCATCAATGTTCAATGACAAAATGCTGCTGTAAGCCGCATCGTTGAGTAGCAATTTAGCTACTTCACGAGTTTCTAGGCTCACAGAAACAGGCGCTGTTTCACCACCGTAAACTACAGCAGGAATCAGATTTGCGTTACGACGTAGGCGGCGGCTCGCACCTTTCCCTAAGTCATTACGTGCTTGTGCGTTAAGTGTAAAATCGCTCATGTGTATCTCTCCAGAAAAACAACAACGCCCGTCAACTTGCGACCAGTGACGAGCGGGGTTGTTGAAGCCTAAATATAGTTAGGCGGTTGTTGATTGCGCCATGTTCAACGGAACATTGCGCTAATCGATTCTTCATTGCTGATACGACGTACAGCTTCAGCAACCACTGGGGCAATGTCGAGTTGACGAATGCGCGAGCAGGCTTGGGCAGCAGCGGACAGCGGAATAGTGTTAGTAATCACAATTTCATCAAGCAGTGAGTTTTCGATATTCTCGATCGCTCGGCCAGATAAAATAGGGTGTGTGCAATAAGCGAGTACTTGTGATGCACCACGATCTTTTAAAGCTTTAGCAGCAGTACATAAAGTACCTGCTGTATCGACCATGTCATCCACTAAAATGCAGGTACGGCCTTCAACATCACCGATAATGTGCATCACTTCAGACTGGTTAGCTTTGGGGCGACGCTTGTCAATAATAGCAAGGTCAACGCCTAGAGATTTGGCTACAGCACGTGCACGAACGACACCACCAATATCCGGAGAAACAATCATTAGATTTTCAAAGCGTTGGGCTTGGATATCATCCACTAACACTGGAGAACCGTAAATATTGTCAACTGGGATATCAAAGAAGCCTTGAATTTGGTCAGCATGCAAGTCAACAGTCAGTACGCGGTCAACACCAACACCTGACAACATATCAGCAACAACTTTTGCGCTAATAGCTACACGGGCAGAGCGTGGACGACGGTCTTGACGAGCATAACCAAAGTAAGGAATCACTGCTGTGATGCGCGACGCTGAAGAGCGACGGAATGCATCAATCATTACAATGAGTTCCATAAGGTTATCATTGGTCGGTGCGCAAGTTGGCTGGATTAAGAAAACATCCTTACCACGCACGTTCTCGTTGATTTCCGCACTGATTTCACCATCGGAGAATTTACCGATAGAAGCATCACCAAGTGGGATATAAAGTTGCTCCGCTACACGGCGGGCGAGGTCGGGGTTTGCGTTCCCCGTAAAGATCATCATCTTCGACACGCGCAGTACCTGTTTTTTACTGAGGGTGGACCTGACGAAAAAAACCTTCGTAACTTCGCGATTAACGCGAAACCACGAAGGTTTCGTAATATGGCAGGGGCGGCTGGATTCGAACCAACGCATGGCAGGATCAAAACCTGCTGCCTTACCGCTTGGCGACGCCCCTATAGATTTTTATACTATAAAATCTAAAAATTAGTTTTCAGTTAAGTTTTGTAATGTCCGGTGCAACAT
>DATERP010000157.1:0-8462 GCA_035271385.1 Thiopseudomonas sp.
GTACGGGTAACAATGCCCATCCGGATGGCCAAGAAAAACTAGTATCAATTAAAAAAGCCGCCACAACCCACAATGCAAAACCCAACCAAAACATCGGTTTGGAATAACGCTGCAAGCTGGGTACTTCGCGGCCAATTACAAATGCCAAACCACCAGCAACAAGCTCCCAGCCTCGAGTGGGTAACAAATAAAATGCTGCTGTCGGCTTCCAGCCACTTGCAACAATACTCAAGGCCAAAGACGCAAAACAGGCTAAACCTAGACCCCAAACGATGGTTTTCAGTTGCGGCCTGATTTTCCACAGCAACATAACAAACAAGGGAAACAGCACGTAAAACTGAAACTCAATCCCCAGCGACCAGGTATGCAGCAACCACTTCTCTTGCGCTGCAGTATCAAAATACCCCGCCGAGCGCCAAAAATGGATGTTAGACAAGAAGCCTAAAGAATAAGCCGACTGCGCACCCAAAGACTGATAATCAGGTGTCGGCAACCAAAACCAGCCTAATACCAACAAGACCACCAGCAGTGCCATCAGCGCAGGCACAATGCGCCGTATACGTGCCAAATAGAACTGCCAAAGTGAAAAATTATTATTTTCTAAGCCTTTGACCACAATTGCAGTCATTAAAAATCCGGAAATAACAAAGAAGATATCGACGCCAATAAACCCAGCACTCGCACCGGGTATTTTAAAATGGAACAACAAAACTGCGATGACCGCCCACGCGCGTAAGCCGTGAATGTCCTGCCGATAAGTGACGGGGGTTTTGGGAAGCTTCATGCTGCTGGCAGTCCTTGAAAAATAAGGCCGCAAGTTTAACCAAATACACTACCTGATTCAATTTTCATTGAACTGAAGTTAATATAAATTGAACTATTCATTTAACTTCACGCCGCATGAATGAAGCTCAAATGTTTAGTGAACGCCTACGTGAAGCAATGATTAATTCAGGCTATGAAGTCAGGCCTATCGTTTTAGAGCGCGAGTTCAATCAACGTTACTGGGGGCGATCTATATCGTTTCAGGCAGTACGTCGTTGGCTAAACGGCGAAGCCGTTCCCACCCAAGACCGTCTGCAAATACTGGCTGAATGGCTAGGAGTCGACCCTCATTGGCTGCGTTTTGGTGAAAATCTATCCGGCTCGGTGCAACAGCAACGCAAACGCTGGGATGCCAAAATGACCCCCAAAGAACGTCAAGTCATCGAAGTTTTTATGGGGTTGCCCGCTGAGAAACGCAAAATGGTTGGCGAAATCATTGAGGCTTTAGCCAAGCCCTGATTGTGCTGTCTCAACACAACCTAGCTACCCGCAAATTTCAGGCAAAAAAAGACGGCTCTGAGGCCGTCTATGTATACATAGTCACTGCTCACTGTGCCTCTAACTGCCCTAAGCGCTCTAAAAACCCTGCCTCATCCAACACGCTCACGCCCAACTCTTGCGCGCGTGTCAGTTTAGAGCCGGCTGCACTGCCCGCTACCACGCACGCGGTCTTAGCTGAGACGGAACCTGCCACCTTGGCACCTAACTGCTCTAAGCGCGCTTTAGCTTCGTTACGGGTTAAGACTTCGAGTGTGCCGGTCAGCACCCAGGTTTGTCCGGCGAGCGGCGCAGCTTGTACCTGTGCACGCTGGCTGGTCCAATGCATACCAAAGTCCAATAACTGCTGTTCAAGTTTAAGTACCCGTTCGCGCTGACCTTCTTGCTTGAGAAAGGCTTGCAGACCTAAAGCGGCATTTTTTGCTAAACGCTCAACACTGGTTAAATCCAACCAGTCCGCAGCAAATAAAGCCTCCACTGTTTTAAAGTGTTCGGCTAAGCGCTGAGCACTGGTACGCGCCACACCGGTAATTTGAAACTGCTCGATAAAGCCTGCCAAAGTGGTGCAAGCTTGAAACTCTGCTTCAGGCTCACCGCTGTCAGTGGCCACCACGCCCAGTTCCGCCAAATCAGCCATCACCTGCTGGTTATGCGCTTCAGCAAAGAAGCTGGCAATTTCATGCGCCACTTCCGCGCCGATCTCCGGCAGCCACAATAAGGTTTGCGGGTAAGCCTGCTGTAAACGCTCCAGCGAGCCTAAAGCACGCGCCAGCACTTTGGCGGTTTCTTCACCCACATCAGGAATACCTAAAGCAAAAATCAAGCGCGCTAAACGCGGCTGCTTGCTGTTGGCAATCGCTGCGATGAGATTACGCGCGGATAAGTCAGCAAAACCATCTAACTCGACCACTTGCTCATAGGTTAAGCGATAGAGGTCTGCGGGTGAAGCGACTAATTTGCGCGCAACCAATTGCTCAATAATCTTGTCACCTAAGCCATCAATATCCATCGCGCGACGTGAAACGAAATGCAGCAAGGCTTGTTGCAACTGTGCTTGGCAGCTTAAACGCCCTACACAGCGCCACACCGCACCATCACTGACCACCTGCTTGCCTTTACCGCGACGCACTAATTGCGTGCGCTCCACATCAGAACCACAGACAGGACACTGAGTGGGTGTGGCGATAGGCTGCGCATCGGCGGGGCGACGCTCGAGCACCACTTGGGTGATTTGTGGAATCACATCACCGGCTCGGCGCACAATCACGCTATCACCAATCATCACGCCCAAACGCGCCACTTCATCCATATTGTGTAGCGTGGCATTGGAAACCATCACCCCGCCAACATGCACAGGCTGCAGACGCGCAACGGGGGTCACGGCGCCGGTGCGCCCCACCTGAAATTCCACATCGAGCAACTGGGTGATTTCTTCTTGCGCAGCATATTTATAAGCAATGGCCCAACGCGGCTCACGGGCACGAAAACCCAGTTCACTTTGCTGCTCCAACGCATCAATTTTAAACACCACGCCATCAATATCGTAGGGCAACTGCGCACGGCGCTGACCAATATCAGCGTAATACGCTAAGCACCCTTGAATACTATTCACAACCTGCAACTCAGGACTGATGCTGATGCCCCATTGGCGCAAACGTTGCAAAGTACTGCTGTGCTCGGCCGCTAAACCTTCGGTACTGGTGCCATAGCAGCAAAACTCCAACGGACGGCTCGCGGTGATTCTCGAGTCCAACTGACGCAAGCTACCGGCGGCAGCATTGCGCGGATTGGCAAAAGGCTTTTGCCCTGCGGCCAGTACCCGCTCATTGAGCGCGGCAAAACCGGCTTTGGGCATATAGACTTCACCGCGCACTTCTAAGATATCGGGCCAGCCTGTACCCTGTAATTTCAGCGGCACATTACGGATGGTGCGCACATTAGCAGTAATATCTTCACCGGTCTGACCATCGCCCCGGGTAGCGGCTTGCATCAGCACACCGTTTTGATAGGTGATGCTAACGGCTAAGCCATCCAATTTGGGCTCACAGCAATACGCCACCTGCGGGCCTTGACTGAATAAATCCTGGGGCTGAGCACTCACACCCAAGGCTTGCTCGGCACGCTGCGCGAACTCCAACACCTGCTCGGCTGCAAAGGCATTGCCTAAGCTGAGCATGGGTACCAGGTGCTGGACTTGGGTAAAGGTATCCAGTGGCTGACCTGAGACCCGCTGCGTCGGCGAATCACTGGTAATCAGCTCAGGATGCTGTTGTTCAAGCTCACGTAATTCAGAAAATAAGCGATCGTATTCACTGTCTGGCACGGTCGGATCATCTAACACATAGTAGTTGTAGTCATAGGTGGCAATGCTGTGGCGCAACTGGTCAATACGTGTCGAAATATTCTGGCTTGTGCTCATGCTCTGTACTCAAACAAAAAGAGCAGCCTAAGCTGCCCTTTCAGATCTTTAAAATAAAACTAATTATAGTTTATACATCAACTGCTGACGTTCAAAATCAGCGATGCGTTGGCGATAATGCTCAATCGTCTGCGCAGTTAGCACGCTGCGACGGTCATCTTTTAAATCACCATCCAGCTCTTTAGCGAGTTTACGTGCTGCCGCGATCATTAAATCAAAGGCTTGACGGCTGTTACGCGGCCCCGGCAATGCCATAAAGAAGCACACAGCACGCGTACTAAACATATCCATATCATCTAAATCAAAGGTGCCAGGGTTGAGCGCATTGGCCATGGAGAACAAAGTATCGCCATTACCAGTCATGCTTTCATGGCGGTGAAAAATATCCATGGCACCAAAGCGCAGGCCACTTTCTAGGATGCTTTGTAATAAATCAGGTCCTTTAAAACCTTCTTGATTACGTGCAACCACATGAATAATCAAAATTTCTTTATGGCCATCGTCCGAGCTTTCTGTCACCTCAACATTGGGCTCTTGATCAAGATCGTCAAAGGATTTGAGCTCAGGTTCTTTGTCATCATGAAAACGCACAGCGGCTGCATCTTGTGCGCGATGGCTACGCGTAGGTGCTTCAGCACGCAAACCTAAATCCGTATCATCCACTTCAACATCGCCACCAAAAGATGGCTCTTGCTTTTTAATCACGCGCGCAGGGCCTAATACTTCAGGATTTTCCTCTTCTGGCAGATCAGCCAAATTACGGTCTAAACGAAATTTCAATGTACCTTTGCTACCGCTCATGCGGCGCCAGCCGTCAAACAAGACAGCAATGATAACGATAATGCCGATAATAAACAGCCATTCACGCAAACCGATATCCATGAAATTTTTAGACTCCTGACAGTAAAAAAGAGCTTCACAGCCCTACAAACGTGCTATTTCAACATTATTATTGAGTTATTCAGCACGCACTTAAAATAAAATCCAGTGCAGCATAATGACTTTGCATGGGTAATTTACAACAAAAACAGCCAACACCCAATCAATTGTGACTATGTTAGCAAATATCATCAAAATTCGAACGGTATTAATAGCACAAAGCAAAATAATACGACAAAGCAGCGCACTAAAAGTCAGTAAAACATATTTATCCGCACTCTAGCTACCCGATCACTGCCAGTTGCCACCGAGTCACACCGGCAATCAATCACACTTTTTATAGAGTAAATTGATCAGCATCTAAATAAGCAGGAAAACGCTGCTTAAACTGCGCCAATTTATCAGCCTGTAACGACACATAAAATACGCCGGCCTGATCAGCAGCATTTAGCAAAGTATCGCCCATAAAATCCAACACCTGACTGTCGCCACTGTACGCATAACCTTGCTGATCAGTGCCGGTGCGATTCACAGCGGCAACGTAACATAGGTTTTCAATGGCTCGGGCAGGCAATAAACGATTCCAAGCCGCGCGGCGTGCAGCCGGCCAACTGGCTAAATAAAATAACAAGTCGGTGTGCTGCGCGTCACGGCTCCATACCGGAAAGCGCAAGTCATAGCAAATCAACGGACGAATGCGCCAGCCTTTAAGCTCAACCTGTAACTGCTGCGCACCGGCAGTAAAGTACTGATGCTCACCGGCCATGCGAAACAAGTGCCGCTTATCATAATGCGCCAAGGTGCCATCGGGGCGTGCCCAAATCAGACGATTACGATAATCATCAGGTGCCACGTGCACAATTAAACTGCCACACACTACGGCATTTAAACGCTGCGCTTGCGCTAATAACCACTGAGTTGTCACACCCATTTCAGGCTCAGCTTGCGCAGCTGACTCCATCGTAAAGCCGGTGTTAAACATCTCCGGCAGCAAGACCAAATCAACAGACTCAACATCAGCGAGTAAACCGGCAAAATAAGACAAATTCGCCGCCACATCATGCCATTGCAAAGGGCCTTGCACTATGGCCAAACGCAAATCAGCTAAGGTTGTTAAATCGCGCACAAGGTCTCTCCTGCCAAGGCCAAAGTCTCTGTGCGTTTAGCAAAGCACACGCGCAGTAAAAACTGGTCTGTAGGTGGGGTCTGATAAAAAACAGATAAAGGAATACAAGCCACGCCCTTCTCTTTGGTCAGCCAGTGCGCCATCTCCACATCATTAAGGTCATCACGAATCTGACGGTAATCCAATAATTGAAAATAGGTGCTGGCCGTGGGCGTAAAGCTAAAGCGTGAGTCCTGTAAAGCCAAACACAGCTGATCACGTTTATCCTGATAAAAAGCAGGCAATTCATCAACATGATGGGGATGTGCCTGCATAAAATCAGCCAGTGCATACTGCATCGGAGTCACTGCGCAAAAGCTGACATACTGATGCACTTTGCGCAATTCAGCAGTCAAATAGGCGGGTGCCACCATATAACCGGTTTTCCAGCCGGTGACATGGTAGGTTTTACCAAAGGAACTGACGACACAAGCGCGCTGATACAGCTCCTCATGCGCTAGTACGCTGCAGTGGGGCTGCCCATCAAACACTAAGTGCTCGTAGACCTCATCACTGAGCAGATAAATATCACGCTCACGAATCAAGTCAGCTAATTGTTGTAAATCAGCATGTTTTAAGACTGCCCCACTGGGGTTGTGTGGACTGTTGAGAATCACTAGACGCGTTTTATCGCTTAATGCGTCGGCAAACTGCTGCCAATCAATCGAGAAATCTTGGCTATCTAAAGCAATATGTACACAACGACCACCTGCTAAAGTGACTGCAGGCTCGTAACTGTCATAACAAGGATCAAAAACAATCACCTCATCGCCAACGCGTACTAGCGCTTGAATAGCACAAAATAACGCTTGGGTAGCACCTGGGGTAATAGTGACTTCCTGTTCAGCGCACACAGGATTGCGATACAAGCGCGCAATTTTGCTGGCCACCTGCTCACGTAATGACTGCACCCCAGTCATGGGTGCATATTGATTATTGCCGGCATGCACATGACGCTCAAGAGCGTTTTTCAGTGCCGGCGGAGCATCAAAATCAGGAAAGCCTTGGGATAAGTTCAGCGCAGCATGGGCCTGCGCTAACTGTGACATCTGGGTAAAAATGGTCAAGCCGACCTGCGGTAACTTAGTGTCGAGTAGCATTGTATAACTCCAAAACCTCAGTGACCGCAGTCAAACGCTAGGTGCTCATGACTGACACCTAGCGGGCTGATCACTTCTTCTTTTTACGATTATCACGCTCTTTTTTATTAGCCATCAAGCGACGTTTTTTATTCACTTGACGCTCACTGAGCTTGTTTTTCTTACCTTCAAAGGGGTTGTCACCACCTTTAAACTCAATGCGAATCGGTGTACCCACCAATTTTAAGACACGGCGGTAAGTATTTTCCAGATAACGCACATAGCTTTTAGGTACGCCATCGGTTTTATTACCGTGAATCACAATCAAAGGTGGATTCGCGCCACCTAAGTGCGCATAACGCAACTTAATACGGTGACCCGCAACCATCGGCGGCTGATGCTCGCGTACCGCATCTTCAAGAATCTGCGTTAAGCGATTGGTCGGCCAGCGGGTAATAGCTGAGGTAAAGGCATTTTGTACTGATTTGTACAAATGGCCGACACCAGTACCGTGTAAAGCAGAGATAAAGTGAATATCAGCGAAGTCAACAAAGTACAGACGACGCTCCAACTCTTTCTTGGCATACTCGCGCTCAGCCGGTTGCATGCCATCCCACTTATTCAGTGCAATAACAATCGCGCGGCCAGACTCCAGCGCAAAGCCCAGTAAGTTCAGGTCATGATCCACTACACCTTCGCGGGCATCCATCACAAAGATCACTACGTTAGCGTCTTTAATGGCCTGCAGAGTTTTCACTACGGAGAACTTTTCCACTTCCTCAGAGATTTTACCGCGACGACGTACACCCGCTGTATCAATCAGCGTGTACTTCTCATCATCGCGCTCAAAGGGGATGTAAATACTGTCGCGCGTAGTACCGGGCTGATCAAACACCACCACGCGCTCTTCGCCGAGCATACGGTTGACCAGCGTCGATTTACCAACGTTCGGACGACCAATAATGGCAATTTTAATACCATCTTTGGCATCCGGACCCGGCACACGTTTCAGGTCCTGCCCTTCAACTAAGTTGTCTAAATCAACTTCATCAACAATGTCTAAAGGAAAGTCACCCAGTCCTAATTCCATCATCTGCGTGATACCACGGCCATTCGCCGCAGCAATCGCTACCGAGTCGCCTAAAGCCAGCGGGCTAAACTCAGCAAGGGCGATATTCTCATCGAGATGATCAACCTTGTTCACCACGACTAAAGTGGTTTTATTGCGCTTACGTAAGTGTTCACCAATCATTTGATCCGCAGGACACATACCGTCACGCGCATCAACTAAAAACAACACCACATCAGCTTCTTCAATCGCGAGAAGCGATTGTTCGGCCATCTTTGCATCAATACCTTCTTCGTCACCGGTGATACCACCCGTGTCGATCAAAATATAACTGCGATCCTGCCACTTCGCTTCGCCGTATTGGCGGTCGCGAGTCAGTCCAGGAATGTCGCCTACAATCGCATCGCGGGATCTAGTCAGGCGGTTAAACAACGTCGATTTGCCGACATTCGGTCGGCCCACCAGAGCAATTACGGGAACCATTGGCTCCTCCAGCGATAATTCAAAAAACACAAAAGCCGCTGTCGA
>DATERP010000158.1:0-11592 GCA_035271385.1 Thiopseudomonas sp.
TCAATCTGCGGCAAAGTAATGGCAAGGGTAAAACCAATAGGCGTCGCACCCATCGCAGCAAGATCACTGACCGCCACAGCTAAAGCGCGCTGGCCCAGTAAAAATGCGGGGGCGTTATCGGGAAAATGGATGCCACTGACCAGGGTATCCGTGGATACAGCGCAACTTTGACCTGCAGGAATCTGCAGCAGTGCGCAATCATCACCAATACCTAAAGAGATATTTTCACCGCCCTGTGCACAGGCAGAACGGGTGAAAAAATGTTGAATCAACTCAAATTCATTCATCAAACAGCACTCACTCTGCCCAAGCATTGTGAGCGCAGCTTAGACTTATTTTTTATTGAGTTTAGCGTCACGAATTTCTGCACCACGTAAACGCAGAGCTAACTTATCTAGAACGCCATTCACGTATTTATGACCATCGGTGGCACCAAAGGTTTTTGCCAACTCAATGCCTTCGTTGATCACTACGCGGTAAGGAACATCAATACGATTACTCAGCTCCCACGTCGCTAAACGCAAGATCGCCCACTCAACCGGATCCAACTCGTCCATCGGACGGTCAAGATAGGGTTCAATGAGAGAATCAATTTCACTTTTCTTACCAGGCACGCCACGCAGTATTTCATTAAAATACTGACCATCAACACCATTGAAATCATTATCGACACGAAACTGTGCTTCAATTTCATTCAGGTTTTGACCCGCCACATGCCACTGATATAACGCTTGCATTGCCAAAGTACGCGCAACACGGCGCATCGCAATCCGCCCCTTAGCACGGGGTGGTGGGTTATCGCGACAGTCGTCGTTATTTAAGCTCACTTGGCCTCCAACTGCGCAAGCAGGCTGACCATTTCCAGCGCTGACGACGCTGCTTCAACACCTTTGTTACCCGCTTTAGTGCCTGAACGCTCAATCGCTTGCTCAATTGAATCAACAGTCAATACGCCAAATGCTACCGGTACGCCAAACTGCATGGATACTTGCGCTAAACCTTTAGTGCATTCGCCTGACACGTATTCAAAGTGTGGCGTACCACCGCGAATCACTGCACCCAAGGCAATAATTGCAGCAAATTCTTTACGCTCAGCAACTTTCTGGGCAACTAAAGGCAGCTCAAAAGCACCTGGTGCACGGATCACGGTAATATCATCTTTGCTCACACCGTGGCGTACTAATGTATCAATTGCGCCTTCAACCAAGCTTTCTACAACAAAGCTGTTGAAACGGCCAACAACCAGCGCAAACTTGCCTTGTGGGGCAATAAAGGTACCTTCGATTGTCTTTAAGGTCATGATTTTTTCTTCCTAATAAAGAGCGAAGGAGCGGCGCTAGCTGCCGCTCCAATAACAGTTAATCCTGCGGTTGCAGGTATTCTACAACTTCTAAGTCGAATCCGGATATGGCATTGAAGCGCATTGGTGTACTTAATAGGCGCATTTTACGCACACCAAGATCACGCAGAATCTGCGAGCCGGCACCGACAGTGCTATAAGTGCCCTGATTTTTCGCAGTTTTAGCCTCACCACCAGCACCCAACTGACGCTCTAAATGCGCCAGCAAAGTGGAGCCGGTCATTTGATTGCCCAGCAATAACACAACGCCACTGCCTGCTTTAGCCACTTCAGCCATGGCTGCACGTAAACTCCAGCGACCATCATTCTTGACCATAAACAGGTCACGCAATGGGTCCATATTATGCACACGGACCAAGGTTGGCTCGTCAGGGCTGATAGTACCTAAAGTCAGTGCCAAGTGAACATCACCCGCCGTCGATTCGCGGTAGGTCACTAAATTAAACTTACCCAGTTCGCTGTCGAGCACCTGCGTGGAAACACGCTCAATGGTGCGCTCATGAATCATACGATAGTGAATCAAATCAGCGATGGTGCCGATTTTAATACCGTGTTCTTGGGCAAATACTTCAAGCTCAGGACGACGCGCCATAGTGCCGTCATCGTTCATAATCTCGCAAATCACGCCACTGGGCTCATAACCGCCCAAACGTGCTAAATCACACGCAGCTTCAGTATGTCCAGCACGGGCCAATACACCACCTGCTTGAGCCATCAATGGGAAAATATGGCCGGGACTGACAATATCAGCCGCCACAGCATCTTTTGCCGCGGCAGCTTGCACAGTACGCGCACGGTCTGCTGCAGAGATACCGGTGGTCACACCTTCTGCTGCCTCAATGGATACGGTAAATTTCGTACCAAAACCTGAGCCGTTATGTTGCGCCATCAAAGGCAATCCTAAACGCTCACAGCGCTCAACACTCATTGGCATACAAATTAAGCCGCGTGCATGCTTGGCCATAAAGTTAATGTGTTCAGCAGTGACACACTCAGAAGCGATAATTAAATCACCTTCGTTTTCGCGGTCCTCATCATCCATCAGGATGACCATTTTGCCGTCACGAATATCTGCAACAATTTCTTCAATAGTATTTAAAGACACAGGATAACCCTTCAATTAAGAACGCATAAAACCATGCTCAGCTAAAAAGCCGGCAGTAATGGCGTGACTGGTTGGCTCAGCGGCATGTTCACCCTGCAGCAGACGCTCCAAGTAGCGAGCAATAAGGTCGATCTCAAGATTGACTAAATGCCCTGCGTGATAATCCGCCATAATGGTTTCTTGCAAGGTGTGCGGCACGATGGTCAGCTGAAATTCGCTGCCATTGACACCGTTAACCGTCAGGCTGGTGCCGTCTACGGTAATTGAGCCTTTCATGGCGATGTAACGCGCCAGCTCTTTGGGTGCACGAATCCAAAACTCAATCGCGCGAGCACTTTCAGTACGGGACAAAACCTCACCCACACCATCCACATGCCCACTGACCAAATGCCCACCTAAACGTGTGGTGGGTAATAAGGCTTTCTCTAAGTTAACTGAGCTGTTGGTTTTAAGATTCACCAAGGCTGTACGTGCCAAGGTCTCACGACTGACATCCGCACAAAAGCCATCACCGGGCAACTCCACTACGGTTAAGCAAATACCATTCACGGCAATGCTGTCACCGAGCTTCACATCGGTTAAATCCAGTTTTCCTGTGGCCACATGCACGCGCACATCACCACCTTTCGGGGTCATGCTGCGAATCTGGCCGATCGCTTCAATAATGCCTGTAAACATATAACCTCCGCACAATACGAATCATGATTCGCTTGTGTCGATCTCCTGTTTAATATCAAACAAGGCTATTTTTGATCGAATGGGAGTGTGCCGTGCACGATTATGCACGGTAACGGATCCCGCTCTCTCTTCATCCGGACTTTAACCGTCGGCCTTGGGATCTCACCAAGTCTGCTGACCTTGTTTACCTATGCACAGCGTAACCAAGCGCTCGTGGGCTATGCCGTTTTATGGGCAATTACCACCGGTGGGGAATCTCACCCCGCCCTGAGAACGTCACTAACTGTTTAAACCACGTTAGCGCGCTATGTTTTACCACATATTCAATGGCTCTGCACGGCTTGCCTGACATGACTCGCTCAGCATGATCCACACACAGCAGAGCATATATAAGTCAGACCAAGCTGACATAGTCTAAACAGTCAATTCCAGCCGGCCAGATCAGCTGCTAGGCTAACGATATAACAGTCTACACAAGCTTCTATAGCTGACTCAAAAGCGTTAAAACGTCACTTTGTTAGCAAAACATCGGCTCGAGCCTATGGCCAAAGGCGCTTTGGCGGTATACTTTACGGTTTTCCGATTAGCCGTCTTTTATTTAGGGGTCCCGCCGCACTATGGATAAGACCTATCAGCCGCACGCCATTGAAGCCACTTGGTACCAGTCATGGGAAACCAATCAATACTTTGCGCCCCAGGGTTCTGGTCAGCCGTACACTATTATGATTCCGCCGCCGAACGTCACCGGCAGCTTACATATGGGTCACGGTTTTAATAACGCCATTATGGATGCGCTGATTCGTTACCGCCGTATGCAAGGCCGTAACACCCTATGGCAGCCCGGTACCGACCACGCAGGTATTGCGACGCAGATGGTGGTTGAACGCCAACTAGCGGCGCAAGGCTTAGACCGTCACGACCTGGGCCGCGAAGCCTTCCTCGACAAAGTCTGGGAATGGAAAGAAGAATCGGGCGGTACTATTACCCGTCAAATTCGTCGCCTCGGTAGCTCTGTCGACTGGTCGCGCGAGCGCTTTACTATGGATGACGGCATGTCTGCTGCAGTACAAGAAGCTTTTGTACGTTTGCATGAAGACGGCCTGATTTACCGTGGTAAGCGTTTAGTCAACTGGGACCCTAAATTCCACACCGCTATTTCAGACCTTGAAGTGGAAAACCACGACGAAAAAGGTCACCTATGGAATCTGCGCTACCCCTTGGCCGATGGCGCGAAAACAGCTGAAGGTAAAGACTACCTAGTAGTCGCCACCACGCGCCCTGAAACCATGCTCGGTGATAGCGCCGTTGCTGTACACCCAGAAGATGAGCGCTATAAAGCACTGATTGGCTCATTTATTGATCTGCCATTAGTGGGCCGCCGCATTCCTATTGTTGGCGATGACTACTGTGATCCAGAGTTTGGAACCGGTTGCGTAAAAATCACCCCAGCCCATGACTTCAATGACTATGAAGTAGGCAAGCGCCACAATCTGCCGTTAATTAATATTCTTGACCAAGATGCAGCGGTGTTAGCAGTCGCACAGATATTTAATGCTGACGGCACGGTTAACGATGCCTTAGATAACAGCTTGCCGGCTGAATTTGCCGGACTGGATCGTTTTGAAGCACGCAAGCAAATCGTCGCAGCACTGCAAGCGGCTGATTTACTGGTCAGCATTGACGATCACGCCTTGAAAACCCCACGCGGTGACCGTTCAGGCGCAGTGATTGAGCCTTGGTTAACCGACCAGTGGTACGTTTCCACCAAGCCATTAGCTGAACCTGCGATTGCCGCTATTGAAGACGGTCGCATTCAGTTTGTACCTAAGCAATACGAAAACATGTACTTCAGTTGGATGCGTGACATTCAAGACTGGTGCATCAGCCGTCAGCTGTGGTGGGGCCACCGTATTCCAGCCTGGTATGACGACGCTGGTAATGTGTATGTCGGTCGCAACGAAGACGAAGTACGCAGCAAGCATAATCTTGGCGATATCAATCTGCGCCAAGACAATGATGTACTGGATACTTGGTTTAGCTCCGGCCTATGGACTTTCTCTACTTTAGGCTGGCCAGAACAAACTGATTTCTTAAAAACCTTCCACCCGACTGATGTGTTGGTGACTGGTTTTGACATCATCTTCTTCTGGGTTGCGCGCATGATTATGATGACCATGCACCTGGTGAAAAATGAAGATGGTACGCCGCAGATTCCGTTTAAAACCGTGTATGTGCATGGTTTAGTCCGTGACAGCCTTGGCCATAAAATGTCCAAGTCCAAAGGTAACGTACTGGATCCTTTAGACATCATTGACGGTATTGATCTCGAGTCACTGGTGGCCAAACGCACCAGCGGCATGATGCAGCCACAAATGGCTAAGGCGATTGAGAAGCAAACCCGTGAAGAGTTTGCTGATGGTATTGCCAGCTACGGTACTGACGCCCTGCGCTTTACGTTCTTATCATTGGCCTCAACTGGTCGTGATGTGAAGTTTGATATGGGGCGTGTCGATGGTTACCGTAACTTCTGCAATAAAATCTGGAACGCTGCACGCTATGTAATGATGCAGTGCGAAGAGCAAGATTGCGGCCTCGACGATCAAGCGGTTGAACTGACTGTCGCTGACCGTTGGATTATCTCGCAGTTACAACGCACCGAAGCTGAAGTGTCGCGTCAATTGGATAACTTCCGCTTCGACCTTGCTGCCCAAGCGTTGTATGAGTTTATCTGGAATCAGTATTGCGACTGGTACTTAGAATTATCTAAGCCAGTGCTCTGGGATAAAGAAGCGCCAGCTGAACGCACTCGTGGCACGCGCCGCACTTTAGTGCGTGTACTCGAAGCCTCACTGCGTTTAGCTCACCCCTTTATGCCCTTTATCACCGAAGAAATTTGGCAGCGTATTGCGCCGATGGCAGGCAAAACCGGCGACACCATCATGCTGCAGCCCTTCCCTGACAGCTCTGGCGATGCAATCGATGCGCAAGCTGAAGGTGATATCGAATGGCTCAAAGAGCTGATGTTGGCACTGCGTAATATCCGTGCAGAAATGAATATTGGCCCGGGCACACCGCTGCCGCTGTTCTTAGGCAACACCACTGCAGAAGATGTGCGTCGTCTCGAAGTCAATAGCGTGACTTTGAACAAGCTGGCTAAGCTTGAGTCAGTTACGTTATTAACGGCCGAACAAGAAGCGCCGATGTCTGCCACTGCTTTGGTGGGCGAGATGCAAGTTCTGGTACCTATGGCAGGTTTAATCGATACCAAGGCCGAGCTTGCACGTCTAGATAAGGAAATGCAGCGTCTAAACGGTGAAATTAAACGTGTTTCAGGCAAACTCTCCAATCAAGGCTTTGTTGCGAAAGCGCCAGCTGATGTAATTGAGAAAGAACGTGCCAAGCAAGCTGATTACGAGCAAGCCTTAGCGCGCCTGACCGAACAACACACGCGCATTGCGAGCTTATAACTGACTGATTGATCTATACCAACGGGGTCGCACCGGCATACTGCTAACGACCCCCACTTAGAGGCATGCAAACATGACTACGTTCTCGAAAAAAGCGTTGCTCACGCTCAGTGCACTAACTCTGGCCATGAGCGCATCATTTGGCGCGATGGCCGAATCAGTAAAATCAGTTGCGGTCACCGCGATTGTTGAACACCCTGCCCTCGATTCAGTGCGCGACGGCGTGTTAGACGCGTTAAAAGAAGCGGGCTACAGCGAAGGTAAAAACCTGAAATGGCAATACCAAAGCGCGCAAGGCAACACCGGTACTGCCGCACAAATCGCGCGCAAGTTTATTGGCGACCAACCGGACGCTATCGTTGCGATTGCGACGCCTTCAGCCCAAGCAGCAGTAGCCGGCACTAAACGTATTCCAATTGTTTTCTCAGCAGTAACTGATCCAGTTGAAGGTCAACTGACACCAAGCTGGGAAGCCAGCGGCACTAACGTCACGGGCGTATCTGACGTACTGGAGCTGGGCAAGCAAATGGAGTTGGTTAAGCAAATCGTACCCGGTGCCAAGCGCATTGGTATGGTATTTAACCCAGGCGAAGCGAACTCGGTCGCTGTAGTCACTGCACTGAAAGCCATCCTTCCTCAATATGACCTCACCTTAGTTGAAGCCGCAGCGCCACGTTCAGTGGACGTAGGAACCGCTGCACGCAGCTTAGTGGGTAAAGTCGATGTGATTTATACCAACACGGACAACAACGTGGTTTCAGCTTATGAAGCCCTAGTTAAAGTCGGTAATGATATGAAAATCCCATTGATTGCTTCTGACACTGACAGTGTTAAGCGTGGTGCCATTGCTGCATTAGGTGTGAACTACCGCGAACTGGGTCAGCAAACCGGTCGTATCGTGGTGCGCATCCTCAATGGTGAAAAACCAGGCGATATCAAACCTGAAACCAGTGAGAAGATTCAGCTGTTTGTGAACTTGGCTGCCGCTGAAAAACAAGGCGTAACCTTGTCGCAAGAGCTGATTGATAGCGCAGCTGAAGTGATTCGTTAATTCACTACCCTAACGCACCCCGAGTTGCAGTCTGCGCTCGGGGTATTTTTATTTAGCCTTCGGTCAACCTACCCATGTCCCTGTTTTCAATGTTTGGTGCCCTAGAGATCGGCCTGATCTTTAGTTTAGTGGCACTCGGGGTGTTTATCTCCTTCCGCTTATTACGCTTTCCTGACTTAACAGTTGATGGCAGCTTCCCTTTGGGTGGCGCTGTTGGTGCGTTATGCATATCCAACAGCATGGATCCTTTTCTAGCCACAGCATTGGCTGCATTAGCCGGTGCTGGCGCCGGTGTGATTACCGCCATTTTAAATGTGCATCTGAAAATCATGGATTTACTGGCCAGTATCTTGATGATGATTGCCCTGTACTCCATCAACCTGCGCATTATGGGCAAGCCTAATATTCCATTAATTATGGAGCCAACGGTATTTAGCATTCTCGAGCCAAGTTGGTTGGTCGACTATATTGCGCGCCCGTTAATTTTAGTTGCAGTGGTATTAATCGCTAAATTCGCACTGGATGCTTACTTCTCAACCCGCCAAGGTTTAGCTATTCGTGCTACCGGCTCTAACCCTCGCATGGCGCGTGCCCAAGGTATTAATACCGGTGCCATGGTGATTCTTGGTATGGCGATTTCCAATGGCTTAGTCGGTTTAGCCGGTGCGCTGTTTGCGCAAAGCCAAGGTGGTGCGGACATCTCTATGGGCATTGGTACCATTGTGATTGGTTTGGCGGCAGTGATTGTCGGTGAAAGTATTTTGCCATCACGCAAATTGTTCTTGGTGACCTTAGCTGTGGTGTTAGGTGCAGTGGTCTATCGCTTCTTTATTGCGCTGGCCCTCAATAGCGACTTTATTGGCCTGCAAGCGCAAGACCTGAACTTAGTCACCGCGCTGCTAGTGACTTTTGCCTTGGTCATCCCACTGATAAAACAGCGCATGTCACGCCGCAAGAGGGTTTAAAGATGCTTAAAGCCAATGATTTACACATTACTTTTAACCCAGGCACACCGATTGAAACCCGTGCGCTATGTGGTTTATCTCTGCAAATCCCCACCGGCCAGTTTGTCACTGTTATTGGTACCAACGGTGCTGGCAAGTCGACATTTCTCAATGCAATTTCGGGCGACTTAAGCATCGATAGCGGCAGTATTTTAATTGATGATCTTGATGTGACTCACAAACCGGTTTGGGCGCGTGCTAACCAAGTAGCACGGGTTTTCCAAGACCCCATGGCCGGCACCTGTGAAGATTTAACCATTGAAGAAAACATGTCACTGGCAGAGCAACGTGGCCAACGTCGCGGTTTAAGTCGTGCGGTCAAAGCCTCACAACGTGCAGGCTTTCGTGAGCAATTGGCCATACTTGGCCTCGGCTTGGAAAACCGCTTACAAGACCGGATCGGTTTACTCTCAGGCGGCCAACGCCAAGCCGTCAGTTTGCTTATGGCGGCCTTACGCCCATCGCAAATTTTGCTACTCGATGAGCATACCGCGGCACTCGATCCGCGTACCGCTGACTTTGTCTTAGAGTTGACGCAGCGCATTGTCGCGGAAAAACAGCTAACCACCATGATGGTGACCCACAGTATGCGCCAAGCGCTGGATGTGGGTGACCGCACCATTATGCTGCACCAGGGCCAAGTGGTTCTCGATGTCAGCGGTGAAGAGCGCAAAGGTTTAGACGTGCCTGACTTATTGGCAATGTTTGAAAAAGTGCGTGGCGAAAAAATCACTGATGATGCTTTATTACTGAGCTAAAAGATGAACACACAACTGATTCTAGTCTTATTGCTACTGCTGGTGGCAGTTGTGTTATTTGTCCGCAATCAGCCGCGCATGGATGTCGTGGCGCTGCTGATGATTGTTGCGCTACCACTGACAGGTATCTTAAGCGTTCAAGAAACCATCGCTGGTTTTAGCGACCCCAGTGTTGTGGTGATTGCGGCGTTGTTTGTGATAGGTGAGGGCTTGGTGCGCACTGGCATCGCCTATCAACTCGGTGAGCGCTTAATGCACCGCGCTGGCAGCAGTGAAACCCGCCTGATTATCTTACTGATGCTGACTGTCGCTGGTTTAGGCTCGGTTATGAGCTCCACTGGAGTCGTTGCCATTTTTATCCCTGTGGTTTTAAGCATTGCTGCGCGCCTGAACATCTCACCCAGTCGCCTGATGATGCCGCTCAGTTTTGCTGGCCTGATCAGTGGCATGCTAACTCTAGTGGCCACGCCACCCAATATGATTGTGCACAGTGAACTGGTACGCGCAGGCCTAACGGGCTTTAGCTTCTTTGCTTTTGCGCCTATTGGTTTAACCATCTTGGTTCTAGGCATTGTGTATATGCTCGCCACACGGCATTGGTTAGCCAGTGCCGACAGCCAAAAAACCGCTGGCGAGCCGCGCCACAATATTGCTGACCTGGTGCGCGAGTACCGCCTTGCTGGGCGTGAGCGTCGCTTACGAGTGCGCCCGAACTCCATTCTAGCTGGGCAAACGCTCAATGAACTTAAGCTGCGTAAACAGGCTGGCATTAACGTCATTGCCGTTGAGCGCCAGCGCCGCTTCCGGCGTATTTTACTCGGCGCGACCGGTAGCACTGAGTTGCAAGCGGGCGATGTTTTGCTGGTGGATCTAGTCAGCCCAACTATCGACCTGCTTAATTTTTATTATGAAATGGGCGTTGAGCCCGTAGCAATGCAAAGCAGTTACTTTAGCGATCATCACCGCACTCTAGGCGTGGCCGAAGTGATGCTGCCACCGGACTCTGGCTTGGCGGGCAAAACCATTCAAGAACTGGGTTTTCGCAGCCAACGCAAACTCAATGTGATTGGCCTGCGCCGTAACCAACAGGCCTTAGATGGTTTATTAGTTGATGAAAAACTCAAAGCCGGTGACACCTTATTAGTGGCGGGCAACTGGGAGCATATCCGTCAATTACAAGGTTATAACCGTGACTTTCTAGTGCTGAGCTTACCCGCTGAAGTGGATGATGTCGCACCAGCTCTCAGCCAAGCACCACATGCGTTATTTAGTTTAGCGGTGATGATCATTTTGATGGTCAGCGGTATGGTGCCTAATGTACTGGCCGTGCTGATTGGCTGCTTATTAATGGGTGCGTTTCGCTGCATTGATATGGACAGTGCGTACAAATCGATTCACTGGCAAAGTATTGTGTTGATTGTCGGTATGTTGCCTTTTGCTTTAGCGCTGCAAAAGACCGGCGGGATTGATTTAGCCGTAGAAGGCTTGCTGAACTTATTTGGTAGCTCTGGCCCACGGATGATTCTCGTGATTCTGTTTGTCACCACTGCACTGATTGGCTTATTCATCTCCAATACCGCGACCGCTGTGCTGATGGCTCCCGTCGCCATTGCCAGCGCGCAGGCTATGCAAGCCTCACCGGCGCCCTTTGCGATGATAGTCGCTATTGCCGCCTCAGCAGCCTTTATGACGCCCATCTCCTCACCGGTAAATACGCTGGTGCTTGGGCCAGGCCAGTATCGTTTTGCCGACTTTGTACGCATCGGGGTGCCTTTTACCCTTATCGTGCTGGTAACTAGCGTTATTTTAGTGCCTGTATTGTTTCCGCTCTAGTGCGCCCAGTGCATGCGCCAGTACTGATAAGTAGTCTGGCGCATGCCGTACTGCATTAGTGTCGCTCTTCCCTCAACGCGCCTTCCTGGCGCAATTCGGGCGCTTCGCCATCCATGGCTACGCTTGCCGCGTCACTAACGCAGTACTCGTTGATCAGATATGTTGCGTGCAAAATTGTAGTACGCCTCAACTAGCATCAATCTAATATCTGAAAATATCCGCTCTATGAATAACTGGAATTGCATCAACTCGGCCAATACAGATATTCATTGCGTGCTTCGCTGTTGCTGTGACAAGCGAGCCATGGATGGCGAGCGCCGGAGTTGAACCCCGGAC
>DATERP010000159.1:0-26129 GCA_035271385.1 Thiopseudomonas sp.
CTAACATTATTTGCATTATGCGCTTGACAGGTTTTCGAATTAGGTGAATAATGCGCGCCAAGTTGGCTACATAGCTCAGTTGGTTAGAGCGCAGCATTCATAATGCTGATGTCCCAGGTTCAAATCCCGGTGTAGCCACCAAATTTCTTTAAAGAGTTAGCGAAAGCTAGCTCTTTTTTTTTGCCTGCGTATTGGCTTCGCTTTATCGTATGTGACTGGCATCGCCAGAACAGGCCTGCCTAGAGTTATTAGTTATTAGCTTACATGTAGCGTGATGGTGCGGGTTGGGGGGTATCTGTACCAAATAGATAAGGGGCTGCAATCTCAGCAACATCCAGTTTGACACGCAGACGTTGGGCCAGCAGAAATAACCCCGCTAGCTTACGGTGCAACAAAAGTGCATCAATCGGTGGGGAATGCCAATAGTTTTGCTCCAGACTGAGTTTGAAGCCTGCTTCACGTAATCTGAGCGGCAGGTTGGATTTGGCAAAGTCATAGGGGCCGGGCTGCGTCAACGGTTCAGCAGCCATAGTAAACAACTCCAGCAGAGTTTCTTTCTGCTCTGCGGTGATATCACTACTGAAATAACCCAGTTCTTCAGCAGCACTGCAAATGCCGGGTTGATTCTTAGTTGCTACAGCGCTAAACAAATTGCGATAGGCTTCAGCCACGTGCGGGGCGTAGGCGCGTACTGCCCCAAAGTCGATCAGCCCCATGCGCTGGTTATCTAAGTCAATCAGATAGTTCGCGTAATTGGGATCCGTCTGTACACGATTAAATTCCAGTAGCTCACGAAAGAACAATTCAAAGAGTCGTCGAACCCATAGTTGGCGTTGCTCAAGGGCTGCACTTGCCAGTTGCTCGACAGGCTGACCTGGCAGAAAACTCATGGCCAGAATATTCGGATGACTCAAGGGCTGGTAGATAGTGGGCAGAATAAAGTGATGATCGCTGGCTAGCAGATGCGTGAAGTTCTGTAATTGTGTTGCCTCGTACTGGTAATCCGTTTCCAGTTGCAACTGAGCTTTGGCTTCTGCAAGCAGAGCATCGATATCTAAATCTTTAGGCAGTAATCGACTCCAGTGCAGCAGTGTGGCGACATTATCTAAATCACTATCAATACTGGCAGCTACACCCGGATACTGAATTTTTATCGCCAAATGCTCACCCTGCTGAGTGGTGGCTTCGTGTACTTGGCCGATTGAAGCTGAGGCGATGGGCTGGTAACTAAAACGCTGGAACTGCTGCGTCCAATGTTCACCCCACGCCTGAGTGAGTACCGGCTCAAGCTGCGACAGTGGCATGGCATGCGCATCATTGCGTAATCCAGCCAGAATATGCGCCAACTCGGGTGGTAAAAGGTGCCCAGCATCCATAGATAATAGCTGCCCCATTTTCATGGCAGCACCACGCATTTGTGATAAATGATCACTCAAACGATTGAGATTACCGGGCGTAAAAGCTTGTTGCTGCCAATCCCAACTTTCACCACTGCGCCAACGGCGTACACCTTCCGACAGGATGCCGCCAGCCATACCTGCTGCTAGGCTGCCTAATTGGCTCATACGACTTAAACGTCCGGTTCGTACCGGCAGGCTAGGGCGTTTACTCATGATGTACTCTGCGCCGTTTAAAATATTGGGAGGCTCATCCACCTATCTTTAAGACAGTTTGCTGCATCTACCTTAGCCAGTCTAGCGACAATTTTAGTCGACGCCTCGGGCTGGACTGGCTCTTTTGCATTCAAGCGTTCAGTGATTGAAGGGCAGAATATTAATGAAGAGTATGCGGAACGAGTGATTGAAATTCTTCGTACGCTAATTGAAAAGAAAACATCGTAGTTTGATATGATGTTCAAAGAACGGTGTTATCACTCCCGCTTCTTTAAAAAGAGTTAGCTAGGGCTAGCTCTTTTTTTTGCCTAGTGTTTCACCTCATCTGTAGTTTGTATTCATCACTTGTACCTTCACTCTAGAATTTTGCAATAAGGTTGCTTTATGGCGTTCGCCTCTTCACGTTCCGCAAGCATTGGTTTAACCATAGGTTGTATTATTTTTGGTCTGGGGAGCTTGATTGTTGCCCATGTTGATCTTGGCGGCTGGGCTATGTCTTTTTGGCGCTTGGCTATTTCAGGAGTGATTTTTGCACTGCTGGCCAAACTCACGCGGCAGCGGCTGCCACGAGCCCGTCGTGCGATTACCTTTGGTTTGCTATCGGGTGTTTTCTTGGGCGTCGATCTGGCGTTGTGGCATGAAAGCATCTATGCGGTGGGGCCGGGTATCTCCACTTTGCTCAATAGCTTGCAGATTTTCTTTTTAGCGGCGATTGGGTTTTTATATTTTAGTGAGCGTCAGACCCTAGTGCAGTTGCTCAGCTTGTGCTTGGCCATGCTTGGGGTAGCGCTGATTGGCAGCCCTGAGTTTGCGCACAACACTCAAGCAACTTGGGGCTTTGTTGCTGGGATCCTGTCTGGCGCCATGCTGGCTGCTTCTATGACTTTTATTCGTAAGACTCACGAGGTTGAACCCACACCTATTTTTGCCCTGATGCTGCTGATCAGTCTCGGCGGTGTGCTAGCGATGCTTGTGCCGATGTTTATGTTTGATCGCGGCCATATCCTGCCCAATACCTGGTCCGAGCTGGGTTGGGTACTGGTATATGGGGCAGTGATGCAGTGCTTGGCTTGGGGGCTGATTGCTTACTCGATTCCCAAACTGTCATTAGCGCTGACCGGGTTGTTGTTATTAACTGAGCCTATTGCTGCCTTGCTGATTGATTACAGCTGGTTGGGTAAGCCAATCAATAGCCTGCAATGGGGTGGAGCGCTGCTGACTATGTTTGCTATTTATTTGGGTTCTATTAAGCCTAAGTCTAGGGTGCTCAGCGCAGAAGTGTAGCGATCAGTGCAGTCTCATGCTGCGTACAAACGGGACTCGTGAGAAGATAGAGTTGTTTATCAGTAAGCGTATATGCTGAGTGATGTGACTGATTGTTAGCTGATTTTAACTTTTGTGTAATTAAAGATATTGCACACTTATACAGGTGATAGCTCATGGCTGCGAAAAAAATTCTGATGTTGGTTGGCGATTACGTAGAAGATTACGAAGTCATGGTGCCATTTCAAGCCTTACAGATGGTCGGCCACACCGTACATGCGGTGTGCCCAGATAAAAAAGCCGGTGATTTTGTGCGTACTGCCATTCATGATTTTGAAGGCGAGCAAACCTACAGCGAAAAGCCGGGCCATAATTTTGTGCTGAACTTTGATTTTGCGCAAGTTAAAGCACAAGACTATGACGCAGTGATCGTCCCGGGTGGTCGCTCACCTGAATACTTGCGTCTCAATGCTACAGTACTGGAATTAATCCAAGCCTTTGATCAGGCGCAAAAGCCGATTGCATCGGTGTGCCATGGCGCGCAGTTGTTAGCTGCGGCAGGTATTTTGGAAGACCGTGAGTGCGCAGCGTACCCAGCCTGTGGTCCTGATGTTGAGATGGCTGGCGGTCACTATATTGAGCTGCCAGCCAACGGCGCGCACCTCGAAGGTAACTTAGTCAGCGCTCCAGCGTGGCCAGCACACCCAACTTGGTTGGCTGGTTTCTTAATGCTGCTGGGTACTAAAATTACTTTATAAGCGGCGTGAGCGAGTGCTGTGCTCTGGCTGGGTGTTCGCTTTCAGTGCTGCTGTGGATTGCTGAGTATTCGTCTAGGATCGAGTAAGTCTCGCAACCTAAGTGCATGGCACTGTAGACTGGTATTGTTTTACTACGACTGATTCGTGTTCAAATCATAAAAAGGAAATATAAATGACGACTGTTACTTTTAAAGGTACTCCGGTACGCATTGATGGCCATTTTCCACAAAAAGATGAGCAAGCGCCTGCATTTAGCTTGGTTAGCAATACCTTGGACGAGGTGAGCCTGTCGAGCTTATCGGGCCTGCGTAAAGTGATTAATATTTTTCCAAGTATTGATACACCAACCTGCGCGACTTCAGTGCGTAAGTTTAACGAGAAAGCCTCAGCTCTGAAAAACGCTCGCGTACTGTGCATTTCAGCTGACTTACCCTTTGCCCAAGCACGTTTTTGTGGTGCGGAAGGTTTAGAGCGCGTACTGATGTTGTCCACCATGCGTGATCCTGATTTTTTTCAAGACTACGGTGTGGATATCGCTGAAGGTCCGTTAGCGGGTCTAGGTGCGCGTGCTGTTATCGTTTTAGATGAAAACGATAAAGTGCTGTACAGCGAACTCGTATCTGAACTTGGTAATGAGCCAAACTACGACAACGCTCTAGCTGTTTTAAGCTAAGTTAAGTTGAGTCAAGCGCAGTTATATTTAGATTGAGTATGGCTGCGCTTTATAGCTATAAAATTATTATTATCTTATATGTTTCTTGCAATGTATAAGGTTAAGGCGGTATAAAGCAGGTGAAGTTTATGGACGTTCTTTTGTAACTGCACTTGTGAGGTGCGATGTATGCTCGGCCTGTATCGCACATGCTATATTTTAATAGGCATGCTGTTAAGTTTTTCTTATATTACTTTCGCCCAAGTCTTACCTGCAGACAATAGCAGTATAAAACTGCGTCACCCAGTCGAACTCAGTGCTGATGATTTAGCATTTGTGCGCTCCCTACCTATTTTGCATGTCAGTGCCTATCGGCATCTTCCCCCTATGTCATTTTATAATCAGCTTTCAGGCAAATATGAAGGCATCAGTATTGATATTTTTGCCTTTATTGCTGAGCAAATTGGTTTGTCTTATCAGTTTTATGATGACAGCGGTGGTTATGTTGATAAAAAAATTGAAGAGTTTAGCCTGGGTAAATTTGATGTCTTGCTACCCGCTAGCTATGTATCGAGTCGCGATGGTTTGTTTACTGATACCTACTACAAAGGGTTTTATTCAGTTATTTCACGCAAATCAGATCACCTACAGGTGCAGGATGTTAAACAACTAAAACAATATCGTGCTGGGATGATTAATAAAGCAGCTGTGGTGTCCTATGCTCAAGAGTTAGTGGGTGAAATGCAGCTGTTTGAGTTTGAGGATGGCGTGCTTTACGAAGCCTTGCGTAACAACCAAATTGATATTGCTATTTTTAATACCGGAGTGTTTCGCCAAGACCGTTATCGTTTTGAGTTGTTTGATCTTGAGGATGTTTACAGGCTGCATGAATACCCGCGTGATTATGGTTTTCTATTTAAAGAAAATGAACAAAATGAACGCCTTGTTAGCATCTTTAATCGCTATATCAATGCCATTGATAATGTGCAGTCTGTGCGTAAACATGAAGACGCTGAGCAGCGCTTAGTTGAAAAGTATATTCAGACAAAAAATGAGCGGCAGCTGTTATGGGGTGCCATTATTGTTGGTGGCTTTATGTTTGCTATTCTTTTTATTGTTTTTCGCTCGCGTCAGCGCATATTGGCACAGCTGGCTGAGAGCCATAGGCAGATTAGCCAGCAGCATGATGCTTTACAAGAAGTCAATATGCAATTGGAGTGCTTAAGCCGTACAGATGTGTTAACCGGCATGGCGAACCGCCGTCATTTTGATGAGCGCCTAGCTTTAGAATATGCCAGCTATAAACGTACAGGGCATCCGTTGTCTGTCATGCTGCTTGATATCGACTTTTTTAAACATATCAATGATGAATATGGGCATGGTGTAGGTGATACCTATCTGAAAAAAGTAGCGATTGTCTTGGATTCTATAATGGTGCGCTCAACAGATTTAAGTGCTCGTTATGGTGGCGAGGAATTCATCTGTGTATTGCCTAATACCAGTGTGCTGGGAGCAATGGTGGTTGCGGACAAAATTCGCGAAGCAGTATCTGCGCTACATACAGAGTACCCAGAGCTACTTCCTCGTCATGTGACAGTGAGTATTGGAGTTGCAACTTTATTGGGGGCGAAATGTGACGCGCAGCAACTGATCGCTTACGCCGATGCTGAGCTCTATAAAGCAAAAAACAGTGGTCGTAATCGTATCAGTGGTATTCTATTAGACCCTAGTGTTGACTCCATTGAGTCTGTTGCTGGAAATGCTGCAGCTCCCTGATGTTCAGTTGATTGCATTGTTTGCTGGGGCTGTACTGGCTTGTACATGACCTCTGGTACTGTGTATTTCAGAACGAGTCAGTATGTACGCTCAATGTGCTGGTTTAGGTAAATTGAGCGTAAAGTGTCTGCTAAACCCCCGCAAGGCTGTTATCTTTTACATTCCCAAGGACTGTGAATATTTGATATGCCCGATTCTTCTGTAAGTTCATCAAAAAAATCTTCTAAAAAACTCATTCTGATTCTGTTGCTGCTGTGTATAGCTGGCGCGGGTTGGTATTGGCAGCACAGCCAAAGCGCGGATGATGCAGGCCAGACAGGTCCGCGGCGTGGCGGCAGCTTTGCCGGTGCAGTGCCGGTGAATGCCGAGCAAGTGCGCCTGGAGCGTTTTGCGGTGCAACTCAAGGCCTTGGGGACGGTGACGCCTTGGAATGCAGTGAAGGTCACCAGTCAGGTCAGTGGTGAGTTGGATACAGTGCTGTTTAGTGAAGGGCAGTTGGTCGAGAAGGGTGCGCTGCTGGCGCAAATCGACCCGCGCAGTTATCAAGCAGCCTTATTGCAGGCGGAAGGTGCGCTGCAAGAAACCCGTGCTCAGCTCGCCAGCGCGCAGCTTGATCTCAAGCGTTATCAAGGCCTGTATCAAGAAGACTCCATCGCTCGGCAAACCTTAGAGCAGCAGCAAGCCACAGTGGCGCAGTTGCAAGGCTCACTCAAGGTGCGTGAAGCTCAGCGTGATAATGCCCGTTTAGATGTCGAGCGCACGCGGATTATTGCGCCCATTACCGGGCGTTTAGGCTTGCGTGCAGTGGATGCGGGTAACTATATTTCTGCGGCCAACACCGAGCTGGTCAGCATCACCCAAGACAATCCCATTGCTGTGCATTTCACCATTCCTGAACATGAGCTGCAGGCGGTGTTGCAGGCCTATCAATTGGGTCAGCCACTGATTGTGCAGGCGTGGAATCGCGATGAGTCGCACATGTTGGCGGCAGGGGTATTGGACAGCATTGATAATCAGGTGGATGTCACTACAGGTAGCGTGCGTTTGAAGGCGCGCTTTGATAATCCTGCGCAAGTCTTATTCCCTAACCAGTTTGTGAATGTGCGTTTGCAAGTGACTGTGCATGAGCAGGCTTTGTTGGTGCCAGCCGATGCGATTCAGTTTGGGGCTAATGGGCGTTTTGTGTGGCAGATTCAAGACGACGATACTGTGGTGGTGCAGCCGATTGAGATTATCAGCAGCGATGGCACCTTGAGCATGTTGCGCTCGGGTTTAGCAGCAGGGGATTGGGTGGTGGTGGAAGGCGTGGACCGTTTGCGCACTGGCAGTAAAGTCTCGCGTGTGGCGCCAGTCGGTGAAGAACCTGCAGTTGATGCTGATGCTGATGCTCAAGCTCAGCCTGCTGTAACTCCCGCGAAGACTCAGGCTAGTGACCAGGGTCAGGCTCAGCCAGCAGCACACAAACCTGAGCAGAAGCCCGCCGCATGAACGTCTCACGAGTCTTTATCCAGCGTCCGGTCGCCACCACGCTGTTAATGTTGGCGATTTTCTTGGCGGGGGCTTTGGCCTACCGTTTATTGCCCGTTGCTGCCTTACCGCAAGTGGATTACCCCACCATTCGTGTGCTGACGCTGTATCCGGGTGCCAGCCCGCAGGTGATGAACAGCTCGGTGACGGCACCGCTAGAGCGTCAGTTTGGGCAGATGCCGGGCTTGGTGCAGATGTCGTCTACCAGCTCCGGTGGCGCTTCGGTGATTAGTTTGCGCTTTAGTCTGGACCTCAAGCTGGATGTGGCTGAGCAAGAAGTGCAGGCGGCGATTAATGCGGCGACCAATTTACTGCCGAGCGATTTGCCGGCCCCACCGGTGTATAACAAGGTCAATCCAGCTGACAGTCCGGTGATTACCTTGGCGATTACCTCCAAGAGTATGCCGCTGCCGCAGGTGAATGATTTAGTTGATACCCGTATGGCGCAAAAGATTGCGCAGATCAGCGGCGTGGGTTTGGTCAGTGTCGGTGGTGGCCAGCGCCCTGCGGTACGTATTCGTGCCAATCCACAAGCCTTGGCCGCGGCCGGCTTAACCTTGGCTGAAGTGCGCAGCGTGATTACCCGCGCCAACGTCAATCAGCCCAAGGGCAGCATTGATGGTCCGTCACGTATCACCCAATTGGATGCCAATGACCAACTGCGCAGCGCTGAAGATTATGCGCAATTAATTGTCGCGCACAATGATGGCCGAGTGCTTAAACTGGCCGATGTAGCAGAGATTATCGAAGGCGCAGAGAACAACCGTCTCGCCGCTTGGGCTGATCTCAATCAAGCGGTATTACTGAACATCCAGCGTCAGCCTGGGGCCAACGTGATTGAAGTGGTGGAGCGTGTTGAGGCGTTGTTGCCGAGTATTATTGCCAGCTTACCGGCCAGTCTTGAGGTGAATATTCTCACCGACCGCACGCAAACCATTCGTGCCGCAGTCAGTGATGTGCAGTTTGAATTGATGCTGGCGGTGGCGTTGGTGGTCTTGGTGACCTTCTTATTCTTAAAGCGCCTGACGGCCACGCTGATTCCATCCATCGTGGTGCCTTTGTCCTTAATCGGCACCTTTGCGGTGATGTATGTGCTGGGCTTTTCTCTGAACAACTTAACCTTGATGGCGCTGACCATTGCCACGGGTTTTGTGGTGGATGATGCCATTGTCATGCTGGAAAATATCGCCCGACATATTGAGCAGGGTGAAACACCGATGAATGCGGCGCTCAAGGGCGCAAAGCAAATCAGCTTTACCTTGGTTTCGCTGACCTTTTCTTTAATTGCCGTGCTGATTCCGTTGCTGTTTATGGCGGATGTGGTGGGCAGATTGTTTCGTGAGTTTGCCATTACGCTGGCGGTGGCGATTTTAATCTCCTTGGTGATTTCCCTCACCCTAACGCCGATGATGTGTGCACGTTTACTGCGCCCCAGCACTGAAGACGAGAAAAAAGAGGATTGGCTCAGCCGCACCATTGATCATTACGCTAATGGCTTGCGCTGGGTGCTGAGGCATCAGGTGTTGACGCTGTGGTTTGCCGTGGGGACCTTTGTATTAACCGCTTTGCTGTGGATGTGGGTACCCAAAGGCTTTTTCCCTGAGCAAGATACCGGAGTGATTCAAGGCATTTCCGAAGCGCCACAGAGTATTTCCTTTACCGCGATGAGCGAACGTCAGCAGCGCTTAAGTGCGGTGCTATTGCAAGATGCAGCGGTGCAAAGCGTGTCTTCACAAATTGGTGTGGATGGTGATAATCCGACGCTCAATACCGGGCGCATGCTGATTAACCTCAAACCCTTTGGCCAGCGTGATGTGTCAGCTGCGCAAGTGATTGAGCGCTTGCGTCCTGAGTTAGCGCAGGTGCTGGGCATTGAGTTGTATATGCAGCCGGTACAGGATTTAAGCATTGAAGACCGCGTCAGCCGTACCCAGTTTCAGTTCAGTCTTGAATCCGCCGATGAAAAGGAGCTGCACAGCTGGGTGCCGACTTTGGTCAGCCACCTGCAAGGCTTGCCGCAGTTGCGAGATGTGGCCAGTGATTTACAGGCCAGCGGCTTGCAGTATTACCTGAATATTGACCGTGATTTGGCCGGGCGCTTGGGGGTGAGTATTGCCACTCTGACCGATGCCTTGTATGACGCTTTTGGACAGCGGCAGATTTCTACTATTTTTACCCAAACCAGTCAGTACCGTGTGGTGTTGGAAAGTATCAGCAATCCCAATGATGCCTTAGCTGCGTTGCACGATGTGCATGTGCGCGGCAGGGATGGGCAGGCGATACGTTTGGCTAGCTTGGTCAAAGTCGAAGAGCAATCCGCCGCCTTGTTGCTCAATCATATCGGCCAGTTTCCAGCGGTCACTGTGTCCTTTAACCTCGCGCCGGGTGTGTCGCTCGGTGAAGCGGTGGAGCTGATTGAGCAAGCGCAGTTGGATTTAGCCATGCCAGCCTCGATTCAAAGCAACTTCCAAGGCGCGGCTGAGGCGTTTCGCGCCTCTTTATCCAGTACTTTGCTGCTGATTCTGGCGGCGGTGGTGACCATGTACTTGGTGCTTGGTGTGCTCTATGAGAGTTATATTCACCCGATTACCATTCTCTCGACTTTACCCTCGGCGGCGATTGGTGCTTTGCTGGCGCTGTTTGTGACGGGCAATGATTTAAGTTTGATTGCTATTATCGGCATTATCTTGCTGATTGGTATCGTCAAGAAAAACGCCATTATGATGATTGACTTCGCCTTAGATGCCGAGCGCCATCAGGGCATGAGTGCGGAAGATGCGATTTTCCAAGCGGCGTTATTGCGTTTTCGTCCCATCTTGATGACCACCTTAGCGGCGCTGTTTGCTGCCTTGCCGTTGATGTTTGCCAGTGGCTCGGGTGCTGAGTTGCGCCAGCCGTTGGGTTTAGTGATGGTCGGTGGTTTGCTGCTCAGCCAAGTGTTGACGCTCTTTACTACGCCGGTGATTTACCTGTTCTTTGACCGTCTCAGTCGCCGCACTAAGGCGCGCTTTAAATTAGGCACTGAGTCGTGAATTTGTCCGCTCCCTTTATTCGGCGTCCAGTCGCGACCATGCTACTCAGCGTGGCGATTATCTTATTGGGCATTTTGGGCTTTCGCTTGCTGCCGGTGGCGCCGCTGCCGGATATGGATTTCCCGATGATTACCGTGCAGGCCAGCTTGCCCGGTGCCAGTCCGCAGGTGATGGCGGCTACCGTGGCCACGCCCTTAGAGCGCTCGCTGGGCAGTATTGCCGGCATCAGCCAGATGAGCAGTAGCAGCAGTCAGGGCCGCACGCGGATTATGATTCAGTTTGATTTGGGTCATGATATTAATGCTGCAGCGCGTGAAGTGCAGGCAGCGATTAACGCCGCACATGAGTTGTTGCCCAGCGGCATGCGCAGTATGCCAACCTACCGTAAGGTCAATCCTTCGCAAGCGCCGATTATGGTGCTGGCGCTGACCAGTGAAGTGCTGGAAAAGGGCCAAATGTATGATTTGGCTTCGAGCATCGTCGCGCAAAAACTCTCGCAAGTGCAAGGTGTGGGTGATGTGCAAATTGGTGGTAGCTCGTTGCCGGCGGTGCGGGTTGAATTAGAGCCGCGGCGTTTGGAGCAATACGGCATTGCGCTGGATGATGTGCGCCAGACCATTGCTGATGCTAACCAGCAAAAGCCCAAAGGTGATGTGGAGCAGGGCAATCGTCAGTGGCAGATTCAAGGCAATGACCAACTGCATACCGCTGAGGAATATGCGCCGCTGATTATCCGCTATCAGGACGGTGCCGCGCTGCGTTTACGCGATGTGGCCAGTGTCACCGATAGCGTAGAAAATCGTTATAACTCTGGGTTTTTCAATGATAAAGATGCGGTGCTCTTGGTGATCAACCGCCAAGCCAGCGCCAATATTATTGCTACCATTGAAGCCATTCAAGCGGAACTGCCAGCCTTGCAAGCAGTACTGCCGGCCAGTGCCAATCTGGAAGTGGCGATGGATCGCTCTTCAGTGATTCGCGCTACGCTGCATGAAGCTGAGCGTTCACTGTTGATTGCTACCGCCTTGGTGATTGGCGTGGTGATGCTGTTTTTAGGCCATTGGCGCGCAGCGGTGATTCCGGCCTTAGCGGTACCGGTATCCTTGATTGGTAGTTTTGCCGCGATGTATCTGCTGAATTTTTCGCTGAATAATCTATCGTTAATGGCGCTGATTATTGCCACAGGCTTGGTGGTGGATGATGCGATTGTCGTGTTGGAGAATATCGCGCGGCATATCAATCAAGGCAAAAAGCCGTTGCAGGCTGCCCTCGATGGCTCGCGCGAAGTGGGCTTTACCTTATTGTCGATGAACCTGTCCTTGGTGGTGGTGTTCGTCTCGATTCTGTTTATGGGCGGGTTGATTGAGCGTTTATTTCGTGAGTTTTCCATCACCTTAACCGTGGCGATTTTGATTTCCTTGTTGGTGTCATTAACCCTGACGCCGATGCTCTCGGCGCGCTGGTTACGCCCTGAGGTGGACGCGGCCGACCAGCAACCTAACCTTGTGCAGCGTTTTGGTGCTTGGGTGGCGCGCGGTTATCAGCGCTCCTTGGCTTGGACTTTAAAGTTTCAAGGCTGGATGTTATTGGGCGTGGTACTGACCATTGCTTTGAATGTCTGGCTGTTTACTGTGGTGCCTAAAACCTTTATGCCGCAGCAAGATACTGGGCAGCTGATGGGCTTTATTCGCAGTGACGATGGGCTGTCCTACCACACCATGCAGCCGAAAATGGAAGTCTACCGTCAGGCTTTGCTGAAGGATAAAGACGTACAGACGGTGGCGGGTTTTATTGGTGGTGGCAGCAGTGCCTTTTTGATTGTGCGTTTGCAGCCGCTGGGTCAGCGTAAAGATTCAGCACAAGATATTGTCAATCGTCTACGCACGCAGATACCGCAAGTGGCGGGTTCGCGCTTGTTTTTAATGCCTGAGCAAGATCTAAACGTCGGGCGGCGTGAGGGTGGCAGCACCGATAATGAATATGTGCTGCTGGCCAGTGAATTGGATGATTTACGCACCTGGCAGCCCAAGGTGCGTGATGCGTTAAAAGCTTTGCCTGAGTTGACGGATATCGATACCACTGAAGGCCGTGGTGCACAGCAAGTGACTTTAGAAGTCGACCGCACCACCGCTGCGCGCTTGGGTGTGGATATGGCCATGGTGACTGCGCTACTCAATAACGCCTTCAGCCAGCGTCAAGTCTCGACCATTTATGAAAGCCTTAATCAATACAGCGTAGTGCTGGAGATTGACCCCAAGTTTGTCGGGTCGCCGCAGGTGCTGGAGCAGATGCAGGTGATGGGTCGCAATGGTGAGCGGGTGCCGCTGTCGGCCTTTACCACTTGGGAATCCACTTTGCAGCAAGAGCGCGTGCAGCATGATGGTCAATTTGCGATTGAGAGCATTGGCTTTGCGCTGGCGCCGGGTGTGAGTTTAGAACAGGCCAGCGTGGCCATTGAAAATGCTATGGCAAAAATCAATCTGCCCAATGCAGTGCAAGGACGTTTGGGTGGTACCGCGGGAGTGTTTACGCAGAGCCAAGGTGCGCAGGGTTTGATGCTGCTGATGTCGATTGTCATCGTGTATCTGGTGCTTGGGGTGTTGTATGAGAGCTATATTCATCCGCTGACCATTCTCTCCACCTTGCCCTCAGCTGGTGTCGGTGCTTTGTTGGCGATTCAGTTGACCGGTGGTGAATTCAGTTTGATTTCGCTGCTGGGGTTATTCTTGTTGATTGGCGTGGTGAAAAAGAATGCCATCTTGATGATCGACCTCGCTTTGCAATTGCAGCGCGAGATGCAGATGACTGCGCGCCAAGCTATTGAGCACGCCTGTATTCAGCGTTTTCGCCCGATTATGATGACGACTATGGCCGCGATTCTCGGTGCCGTGCCCTTGTTAATCAGCACAGCAGAAGGTGCAGAAGCGCGCCAGCCTCTGGGTCTGGCGATTGTCGGTGGTTTGCTGCTCAGCCAACTTTTGACCTTGTACAGTACGCCTGCTGTGTATTTGTTCTTTGACCGTTTAAGCGCCCGTGTGCGTCGCAAAAAAACGCCAACCTCGATGGAAGTAGCCCCATGAAGCCAATCATTCAATTCAGTCTGTGTGCCTTAGCGAGTGTGGTGTTGAGCGGTTGTGTGCTGGGGCCTGATTATCAGCGCCCTGCCGCAGCGCAGTCGTTGGAGTTGCGTCACACACCGGGCTGGAAAGTCGCGCAGCCGGCAGAGTTCGATGCGGGCGTGGCCTGGTGGACTATCTATCAAGATGCAGCCTTGGCGGATTTGCTCACACAACTGGAAGCCTCCAACCAAAGTCTGCGTGCGGCTGAAGCAGCCTGGCGTGAAGCCTATGCCATGGTGCGTGGCAGTCGTGCGGCACTCTATCCAGAGGCTACAGGTAAGCTGGGCAGCACCCGTGGTGATAGTGAAAAGGGAGTGGCTAAAAGCAACGAAGTAGCGCTGGGCCTCAGTTGGCAGTTGGATATTTGGGGGCAGGTACGCCGTCAGGTTGAATCCAGCGAAGCGAGTGCGCAGGCCAGTGCGGCTGAGTTTGCTGGAGTGCGTTTAAGTCAGCAATCGGAGTTGGTGCAAAACTATCTGCAGTTGCGCGTGATTGATGAGCAGATACGTTTGTTCGATGCCACTATTGCTGCGTACCAGCGCTCCTTAAAGCTCACGCAAAACCGTTACAAAGCTGGGATAGTCACCCGCGCGGATGTGAGTCAAGCCTTGACGCAATTGCGCAATACCCAGGCGCAGCGTTTGGACTTGGATTGGCAGCGCGCGCGCTTTGAGCATGCGATTGCTTTGCTCGTCGGTACTACGCCGAATGCTTTGCGCATTGCGGCGGTGGATGCGCTACCGAGCTTGCCGGTCTTACCGATGGCTGTGCCTTCATCTTTGCTGGAGCGTCGTCCGGATATTGCCGCGGCAGAGCGTCGAGTGATGGCGGCGAATGCCGAGATTGGTGTGGCTAAGAGTGCGTATTTTCCTGATCTAACCTTAAGTGCTTCAGGTGGTTATCGCGGCAGTAATTTAGCCGACTGGATTAGCATGCCCAATCGTTTCTGGTCGATTGGCCCGCAGTTTGCCATGACCTTGTTTGATGCGGGTCTGCGTCGCTCGAAAACTGAACAAGCCGAAGCGCGTTACGACCAACAGGTGGCACGTTACCGCCAAACCACCTTGCAAGCCATTGGTGAAGTGGAAGATGCACTGGTGCAGTTGAACGTATTGCAGGAGGAAATAGTGGTACAGCGCGAAGCACTGGCGGCCTCGCAAGATACCTTGCGCTTGATTGAAAACCAGTACCAAGCCGGCTTGGTTGATTTTCTTGCGGTGACCAGCGCCCAAGCCACGGCGCTCAATAGCGAGCGCACTTTGTTGAATCTGCTCAACACCCAACTCAGCGCCAGCGTACAACTGATCAGCGCCCTCGGCGGTGGCTGGCAGATGCCCAGTGAGCTGCCCAAGATTTAAACAGCGCATAACGGTATGGCGGGCACTCGTACCCGCGCAGCGCTGTTGCAATCTGGCACACGGCCGGCTGATTATCTATTGACCGGAGCAGTGGCGGTCATGAGTGCTGGCCTGCATCTGCTCAGCACCCAACTCAGTGCCAGCCTGATAGGGTATTGCTGGGGTGTGACATAGCAGATTTTGACCGAAAAAACACCACTCATCGCTATTAAATTTGCGTTTTGTGACGCAGTTCACAGATTCGTAATATGTCCTCCTCTTTTGCTTTAGTCACTGGCTTTTATTGCTAATATTTCCTGCGTTTGAAAGGCAATGCCGGTGTAAAGCCTGCATTTACAGCCGTTTTTTGACTCTTTAATCGATAGGTTGAGCAATGAAAAAAATAAGGATATTGGCAGTATGTGGATTGGCCGTTGGCTTGCTCACAGGCTGTGCAACAGAGACATCACGCAGTATTGAAGCGCCGACAGTTAAGAGCGCCGCCAGTTACTACCAAGGACCACGCGCACCGATTGCAGTGGGTAAGTTTGATAATCGTTCCAGCTATCAGCGCGGTATTTTTTCTGATGGTGTGGATCGCTTAGGTAATCAGGCGAAAACCACCTTAGTGACACACTTGCAGCAAAGTCATCGCTTTGTTGTCTTAGATCGCACCAATATGGGCGAAATTAAGGCCGAGGCTGCTATTAAGGGGCAGCAACAACATCTTAAAGGTGCCAATTATATGGTGACTGGAGATGTGACTGAGTTTGGCCGTAAACAAGTGGGTGATCATCAACTGTTTGGTATTTTAGGGCGCGCTAAAACCCAAGTCGCTTATGCGAAAGTCAGTCTTAATATTGTCAATGTCAACACTTCTGAGGTGGTGTATTCAGTGCAGGGTGCGGGTGAGTACGCATTATCCAATCGTGAAATTATTGGCTTTGGTGGCACAGCCAGTTATGACTCGACCTTGAATGGCAAGGTGTTGGATTTAGCGATTCGTGAAGCGGTTGATCATTTAGTTAATGGTGTTGAGAGCGGTGCGTGGAGGCCAGCGGCGCAATGATTAAGTCATTATTGAGTCTGCTAGCGCTCAGTCTAGTGCTGCTCGGTTGCGCTCAACAACCCAAAACGCATTATGAGTGGGAAGGCTATCAGGCATCCATTTACAGCCATTTGGTGCCCGGTAAAGACGATGTTCAAGCACAAATTGCTCGTCTGGAAAAAACCATTGAAAAGGCTCAGGCGCAAGGCGCTCGCGTAGCACCAGGTTTGCATGCGCATTTGGCTTTGTTGTACTTCAATGTGGGGCGCGATGAAGAGGGTGCTGGGCATTTAGTCACAGAAAAGCAACTTTTTCCCGAGTCGGCGCATTTTGTAAACTTTATGCTTGAGAAACAAGGACAGTTCGAATGAGACACTTGATACGAGCCAGTGCAGTGCTGGCTGTTTTGCTACTGGTGGGGTGTGCCGCAGGTCCAACCACTATGTATGACTACACCAAGTTAAAAGATGAAAATCCATTGTCGATATTGGTCTTGCCGCCGCTCAATGAAAGCTTGGATGTGAATGCCAGTTATAGCTTTTTATCGCAGGTGACTTACCCCTTAGCTGAGTCGGGCTACTATGTGTTTCCGGTGGCCATGGTAAACGATCTATTTAGACACAATGGTTTGACTGAGCCCGGTGAAATTCAAGGTGTTGCTCCAGAAAAACTGCGAGAGATTTTTGCCGCTGATGCGGTGGTGTATTTAAAAATCACTGAGTATGGCACCAGTTACAAGGTACTTAACAGTGATACCCGCGTGTCTGCCGAGGCGCGTTTGGTGTCATTAAAAACCGGTGAAGAGCTATGGCGAGGTGCGGCCAGTGCTTCAACAGCAGAGCAGCAAAATAATAGCAATAATTTGGTGGCTATGTTGGTGATTGCTTTGATCGATCAAGTGGCTAACACCATTAATAATAAAGGCCATGAAATTGCTGGGGTGACGAGTTTGCGTTTGTTGCATGCCGGTGGTGCCAATCGTTTGCTGCACGGGCCGCGTTCTGATTATCGCGCGCACTAAGTATTCCTGCAGGTGTAGTTCTTGCTGTTTTGCTTGCAGCGCGTCAGTGTCTGTCTGGTTGCAAGGCTGCACCTTGGTCAGGTTTTTACACACAACTTGAGTGTGGCTGCGCTTGAAAAATTGCTCATGCCTCCCGCGTTCCTTCGAGGATGTTAAAACTGCGCACATGTTGAACAGCACTGCGTCTGTTTTAGATATTCTATAAATAAGTATTTTAATTGCAGTGGCCAGCGGCTTTTTTGTGCTAGCGTAAGGATATCTATACGAATGGAGGCAAACATGTCTAAGCAAATCAATGTTGATGTAGCCATTATTGGCGCAGGTACGGCCGGTTTGTATGCGTTGCGTGAAGTGCGTCGCGCGAAGAAAAGCTTTGTGTTGATTGATCGTGGTCCGCTGGGTACCACCTGTGCGCGTGTGGGCTGTATGCCTTCGAAAGTGGCGTTGCATATGGCTGAGTACTGGCATGGTCAGAAAGACTTTGCGCGTTTTGGCATCAGTGGTGCCGAACATCTGCAACTAGATACCGAGCAAGCCTGGGCTGAGTTGCGTCGTCAGCGTGATAATTTTGCTGGGCGTGCGACGGCGGGCGCTGAACAAGCTGCCGGTGAACAATTGCTGATGGGGCGTGCGCGTTTTCTCACGCCAACCTTATTAGAGATTGAGCAAGCCGATGGTGTGCAGCAAGTGCAAGCCAAAGCGGTGATTATTGCTACGGGTTCGCGCCCGGTGATGCCGGGATTTTTGCAGCCCTTTGCTGAGCATTGCATCACAACCGATGATTTCTTTGAGATGGACAGGCTGCCAAAATCCATCGGTATTCTCGGTTTGGGAGCCATTGGTTTAGAAATGGGGCTGGCGTTGGCGCGTTTGGGTGTTGAAGTGCATGGCGCCGATATGGCTACCAGTGTCGGCGGCATCAGTGACCCTGAAGTGAGTAAGCATGCCTTGGCTGAATTTGGCAAAGAGATGCAGTTGTACTTAGGTGCGCCGGCTGAGTTGGTGCACGCCGAGCAGGGCGTGATTCTCAAGTCGGGTGATACGCAAGTGCGGGTCGATAAGGTGCTGGTGGCCTTAGGCCGTCGCCCGCATACCGATACGCTGAATTTAGCTGCAGCGGGTTTTGCATTAGATGAGCGTGGCCAGCCACTGTTTAATCCGCAGACCATGCAAATGGGCACGCATCCGGTGTTTATCATTGGTGATGCCAATGGTCAGCGCGCTTTGATGCACGAGGCTGCCGATGAAGGCGCTATGGCGGGTTATAACGCCGTGCATGACACACCGGTGGCCTTTAAACGCAAAGTGTCGATAGGTATCGCCTTTACCCATCCGGATGTAATCAGCGTTGGTGCGCGTTTTGATGAATTAGTCGCGGACGAGATTTTAATCGGTAGCGCCACCACGCAAAGCAACGGCCGCAGTCAGGTATTGTCTGCGCACGAAGGCGTGCTGCGTCTCTATGCGGATAAAACCAGCGGTAAGCTCCTGGGTGCCAGTATGTTCGGGATGCGTGCTGAGCATGTGGCACAGTTTTTAGCGCTGGCGATTCAGCATGAAGAAACCGCACACAGTCTGTTGCAAATCCCTTTTTATCACCCGGTGGTTGAGGAAGTGATACAAAGCGCTTTGCAAGATATTGCCAAGCATATTCCGGACGCTTCGGGTTTGCCCTTTGGTTTAGTGCGCGCTGACAGCTAAGCCAAAACGCTGTATCTTTACCCAGCCCGCGCTGACGCATTGCTGAAAAGCTGTCGTCAGCGCGGGCTTTTTTATGATGATTGACTGCACAAGGACGCCTTCGCTATGCGCATTTTACACACTTCGGATTGGCACTTAGGCCAGCATTTTATGGGCCGTACTCGACAAGCTGAGCACCGTGCTTGGTGCGATTGGCTGGTGCAAACCGTGGTGGAGCAGCAAGCGGATGCGTTGATTATTGCCGGTGATATTTTCGATACCGGCACACCGCCCAGTTATGCGCGTGAGCAATACAACCGCTTTATCACCCAGATGCACGACACCGGCTGCCAGTTGGTGATTCTCGCCGGTAACCATGATTCGGTCTCGATGCTCAATGAAAGCAAAGATTTGCTGGCGCGTTTAAATACCCAAGTGATTTCCAGCGTTGCCGACAGCCACACTGAACAAGTACTGGTGCTCAAGCAGCGCAATGGTCAAGTCGGGGCGATTGTCTGTGCCATTCCTTATATCCGGCCGCGTGATGTGCAGCGCAGTCAGGCGGGGCAAAGTGGCGATGAGAAACAGCGTGACTTACAACAAGCGATTGCTGAGCATTACGCGCAACTGTTTGCCCAAGCACAGGCCGTGCGCGCTGAGTTGGGTCTAGCGCTGCCCATTATTGGTACTGGGCATTTAACCACGGTGGGGGTGAGCTTAACTGAGTCGGTGCGCGAAATTTATGTCGGTACTTTAACCGCCTTTCCTACTGATGCTTTTCCTGCTTTTGATTATTTGGCGCTGGGGCATATTCACCGCCCACAAAAAGTCGCTGGGCTGGAGCATATGCGCTACAGCGGCTCGCCCATTGCTTTGAGTTTTGATGAAGGCCGTCAGCAAAAAGAGCTGCTCTGCGTGGACTTGAATGCGCAAGGCTTAGAGACAGTCACAGTGTTAGATATTCCGTGCTTTCAGCGCTTAATTTCTTTATCTGGCAGTCTCGATGAGTTGAAGCAGCAGTTCGCTGAACTGGCGCAAGAGCTGGATGAGGGCGCCGTGGCCTGGTTGGAGATTCAGGTGCGTGGCGATGATTATTACAAAGATTTAGAGGCGCGTGTGACTGAGCTGTGTGCTGACTGGCCTGTGGAAGTCTTGCGCGTACGTCGTCTGCGCGGTACGCAAGTGGCAGGATTGAGTGCTGAGAGCGGCGAAGTGCTGGCTGAGCTGACGCCCGATGAAGTGTTTGCTAAGCGCTTGCACGGTGAGGAGCTCAGTGATGACGACATCAGTGTCTTACAGGGCTTACATGCGCAGGTGCTGGCCAGCTTGCAGGAGGCTGAGCAATGAAGATTTTGAGTATTCGCCTGAAAAATATCAATGCGCTGAAAGGCGAGTGGAAGATTGATTTCACTCAAGAACCCTTCAATGGCAGCAGCTTATTTGCCATCACCGGCCCCACGGGAGCGGGTAAAACCACGCTACTGGATGCCATTTGCTTGGCCTTGTACAGCCGCACGCCACGCCTGAGTACGCTGTCGCAAAATACCAACGAATTGATGACCCGCCATACCAGCGATTGTTTGGTCGAGGTGGAGTTTGCGGTGAAGGATAAAGGCTATCGCGCCTTTTGGAGTCAGCGCCGCGCTCGTGGTAAAGCCGATGGCGCCTTGCAGCAAGCGCAAACTGAATTGGCTGATTTAGAGGGCAATATCCTCACCGATAAAATCAGTGAAAAAGCTAAAGCCGTGGAAGAATTGACCGGTTTGGATTTTCAGCGTTTTACCCAATCGATGCTCTTGGCACAAGGGGGCTTTGCTGCATTCTTAGAAGCCAACCCCAATAGCCGCGCCGGTTTGTTGGAGCAGCTGACGGGTACAGAAATTTACGGTGAAATCTCCAAGCGCGTGCATGAAAAGCAAAGAGAGCAGGCTGAAGCCTTAAAAGATTTAACCACCCGTGCCGATGTGGTGCAGTTGCTCAGTGCTGAAGAACTGGCCGCGACACAAACGCAATTCGCCAACGCACAAAACCAAGCCCAAGACTTAAAACTGCGCCTAACCGACTTACAGCAACAAGCCGACTGGCGCTTAAGTCTTGAACGTGCGCAGCAAGAGCAACAGCAGGTGCAAGAGCAGCTAAACAGTGCGCACAACGAGCATCAGCAACATCAAGCTGATTTACAGCGCTTAGCCGCCCACGCGCCCGCTGCGCAATTGCAGCCGGATTATAAAGCCTTACAAGTGGCGCAACAGACCGTGCAACACAGCCAGAAGGACTTGCGCAAAACACAAGACAGCGCCCAGGTCAGTGCACAGCAGATAGAGCAATTATCGTGGCAGCAGTACCAGTATGCACAGCAGGCAGTCGATGCCATACATACGCAATTGCAGGATGCCGAGCAAACTCAGGCGAGCTTACAAGAGCAACGCGCACAGACTGCGCAGCACGCACAGTTAGACAAGCACCTCGCCAGCTGGCGCAGTGAGTTTGCCCAAGCCCGTCGCCAACTGGTAGCGCTAGAGCAAGAGCAAGTCCAGCAGCAAAAGCTGGCGGCGCAAGTCGATCAGCTGACGGCTGATATCAGCCAGCACACACAAACCTTACAAGAGCAACAGACAGCGCTACAGCCTTTGCAGAGGGCATGTCAGGCAGAACAACAGACACTGCAACAGGTGCTCGAGCAGCGCAGCGTGCAAGAGTGGCAACAACAGCTCAATACCTTGCATGGCCACAGTCAGCACTATCAACGCTTAGCTTATCTATACAGCCAAGAGCAAGCCCAGCAGGACTCTACTCAGGCCTTGCAGCTGCGCAGTACAGAATTGGCTGTCAAGCTGCAGGCACAAGAGCAGTTGCGCGATAACCTGCGCATTCAATACAAAGCGCTCAAAGAGCAAGTGGAAGATAAAGCCCAACTGCTGAAGCAAGAACAACGCATTGCCAGCCTCGAGCAGCACCGCGCACAACTGCAGACCGATGCCGCTTGTCCCTTATGCGGCTCGCACGAGCATCCGGCTATCAGCGCTTACCAAGCCTTGGATGTGTCGCAGACTGAGCAAGCGCTGCACAGCAAACAGCTGGAGTTGGAAGCACTGGCCGTAGAAGGTCAAGCGTGCGCCACAGTCTTAACGCAATTGCAGACTGAGCAACAACAGCTACAGCAACGCCAGGCTGAGCTTGAACACGAGACTGGCAAGCTGCGCAGCGAGAAAACTCAAGCCCTGCAGCGACTGCAACTGGCGAGTCACTTAAGCGCGGATGATTTTAGTGTTGCGCACATAGCGCATCAACAGGCTTTAACCACCTGTGAGCAACGCCTGGCAGCTATCAGCAGCGCCCAAGTTGCACTGGCTGCTAGTGAACAGGCTTACCACAATGCTGAAAAAGCTTTAATCGCCGCACAGCAAGAACTTAAAGCGCAAGAAAGTCATTTAGTGCATCAGCAACAGCAATTGGCAGACAAGGCTGCGCGTATCCAGACGCACAGTGCCGAGATACAGGCGCAGCAAGCACAATTGAGTCAGCAATTAAGCATCTTGGGTTACAGCCTACCGACTGACCCCGAGCACTGGCTCAGCCAGCGTGAACAGGAAGCGCAAGTATGGCAGCAGGGCAGTGCGCAGCTTGAGCAGTTGGCGCTGCATATCAGTAGGTTGCGCAGTCAGGCTGAGTACGCTCAGCAGCAACTCAGTCAAGCGCAGAATCAATGGCAAACGCTGAATATCGCCGAGGGTGAGACCTGCGCGCCCGTCTCGAACCTGCCAGAAGCGCTGGCGCAGACCCAGCAGCACTTGCAACAGGCGCACAGCCAGTATGCCGTATTGCAAGGACAGCTACAGAGTTTAACTACGCGCCTCACCGAAGCCCAAGCCGCCTATCAGCAACAGCAAACACAGTGGCACACATCCTTAGTCCAGAGTGCCTTTGTCGATGAGGACGCATTTTTGCAGGCGTTGTTACCCGCCGCTGATGCCCAGCAGTTACAAGCTCTGCAAACGCGCTTGAATAGTCAGTTACAGGATGCCAAGACCCTGCTGGCCGCCGTCACACAGCGCATCAGCGACTTAAATGCCGCGCCCAAAACTGCACTCAGCCACCTTGAGTTGACTGAACAGCGCGCGGTTTTAGATGCCGAGCATGACGCCTTATATCGCCAACTCGGTAGCTTACAAACCACTTTAGCCACCGATGCTAGCAATCGTGCCACCCAGCAAGATTTGCTGGGGCGCATCACCGAACAGCGGGTGCTGTATGACCAATGGCAGCAACTCAACAGTCTAATTGGTTCTGCCGATGGCAATAAATACCGCAAATTTGTACAGGGTCTCACTTTGGACCACCTCGTGGTGCTGGCCAATCAGCAGTTAGCGACCTTGCATAATCGCTATCAGCTCAGCCGTTGCCAGCAGGGTGAGTTGGAAATCTTGGTCGTGGATACTTGGCAGGCGGATATTCAGCGCGATACTCGCACCTTATCCGGTGGCGAAAGCTTCTTGGTGAGTTTGGCACTCGCCTTAGCTCTATCGGAGTTGGTCAGCCATAAAACGCGCATTGATTCGCTGTTCTTGGATGAGGGCTTTGGCACCTTGGACAGTGAAACCTTAGAGATGGCGTTAACCGCGTTGGATAACCTCAATGCCGAAGGCAAAACCATTGGTATTATCAGCCACGTAGAAGCGCTAAAAGAGCGCATCCCCGTGCAAATTAAAGTGCGTAAAAGCGCCGGAATGGGCTATAGCAGCTTGGATGAGTGTTACCGGGTCAGCTCAGTTGCTCGGTAAGCTTTCTGGCATTTAGGCTCAACTTATAACTTGAGCCCAATAGCGGATAACTCTGTACTCAATGCGGTACAGAGTTATCCGCTTTTTTTGGCTTGAATGAGGACAGAAAGCACTGTGAAAAAATCGATTATGTAGCTGTTTCGCTTGGATAAATTGCGAAAAAAGCGCTTGGGAAGTCTATTTCTTGGTCACAATTAGAAATATTTATTTACTTGTGATTTATTTTTAAATAAATTTCGCCATGATTTTTTCGGCTAAGTTCGACAATAAAGAGCTTATTTTCAATAAAAAATAGAAGAAATAAGCCGATCCTCGAAACTTAAAATACAGCTGTAAGCCATAAATAGACTAAAGCAGGGGGTTATGTTGTAGGGGTCTGACTTGTTAAATTTGTTATGCCACGCTGCACAAAAAAATCACAAATACAAAAAACAATGGTGAGCACTATGCAAGACGACAAAAAAAATGCTGCTGCCTATTGGTCAGCGAACTTACGCCTCATTACCTTCTGCATGTCGGTTTGGGCTCTGGTTTCGTATGGCTTTGGCATTTTACTCAGACCTCTGCTGTCAGGTATCTCGATCGGCGGTACGGATTTAGGTTTCTGGTTTGCTCAGCAAGGAGCTTTATTAACCTTTATCGTTCTGATCTTTTTCTATTCTTGGAGAATGAACAGACTTGACAAAAAATTTGGTCTAGAGGAGTAAAACAGCATGAGTCAATTTATGATTAATATGCTGTTTGTGGGGGGATCTTTTATCCTCTACATCGGTATCGCGTACTGGGCGCGCGCAGGCTCAACTAAAGAGTTCTACGTTGCAGGTGGTGGTGTTCACCCGATTGCCAATGGTATGGCAACCGCTGCGGACTGGATGTCTGCTGCATCCTTTATTTCTATGGCCGGTATTATCGCGGCAACCGGTTACGCCAGTTCTGCCTATTTAATGGGTTGGACCGGTGGTTACGTCATTCTGGCGATGCTGCTGGCGCCATACTTGCGTAAATTCGGTAAGTTTACCGTACCTGACTTTATCGGTGAGCGTTTCTATAGCCGTGGCGCACGCCTGATGGCGGTTCTGTGCTTGATTCTAGCTTCGGTAACCTATGTTATCGGTCAAATGACCGGTGCTGGTGTTGCCTTCTCGCGCTTCTTAGAAGTGAGCAGTGAAGCCGGTATTTGGATCGCAGCGTTGATCGTGTTCTTATACGCGGTGTTCGGTGGTATGAAGGGTATTACTTACACGCAGGTTGCGCAGTATGTGGTGCTGATCGTTGCTTATACCATTCCAGCAGTATTTATCTCACTGCAACTGACCAACAACCCCATTCCTATGTTTGGTATGTTCGGTACACACGCTGAATCCGGTGCGCCACTGTTACAGAAACTCAGTGAAGTATTGGTTGAGCTCGGTTTCCGTGACTACGCCGCTGACGTGCCAAGCCACTTGAACATGGTGTTATTCACTCTGTCCTTGATGGTCGGTACTGCGGGTCTGCCACACGTAATCATTCGCTTCTTCACTGTACCTAAGGTGGCTGATGCACGCTGGTCTGCCGGTTGGGCGTTAGTGTTTATTGCTCTTCTTTACTTAACAGCTCCAGCGGTTGCTTCGATGGCGCGCTTGAACTTGCTGACCACGGTGTATCCGGAAGCAGCAAAAGAAGTTGTGAACATGGACAGCTATGATCAAATTCTGGGTAACTCAATCCAGTATGCAGATCGTCCAGAGTGGGTTAAGACTTGGGAAGGCACTGGCCTGATCACGTACGAAGACAAAAACAACGACGGTAAAATTCAGTTCTATGATGACACTAACAAAACCTTCGCTGCCGATGCTGAAAAACGTGGCTGGGCAGGTAACGAGCTAGTTGTTAACAATGACATCATTGTATTGGCCAACCCTGAAATTGCTAACTTGCCCTCATGGGTGATTGGTTTGATTGCAGCCGGTGGTATTGCGGCGGCGTTATCAACAGCAGCAGGTTTGTTGTTGGCGATTTCTGCAGCAATCAGTCATGACTTGATTAAGAAAACCATCAATCCAAATATTTCAGAAAAAGGTGAGATGTTAGCGGCACGGATCTCCATGGCGGCAGCGATTGTGATGGCAACCTGGTTGGGTCTTAACCCGCCCGGCTTTGCGGCACAGGTTGTGGCACTGGCGTTCGGTATTGCTGGTGCGTCAATCTTCCCTGCGCTGATGATGGGTATTTTCTCGAAGAAGATGAACGATAAAGGCGCGATTGCTGGTATGGCTGCTGGTTTAGGCTGCACCTTGCTGTATATCTTCACTTACTTGGGATGGTTCTTCGTTGCTAGCACAGCGATGCTGCCAAACACACCTGAGCATTGGATCATGGGTGTTTCACCTCTGTCCTTCGGTGCAATCGGTGCGGTGATTAACTTTGTAGTAGCCTACGCAGTATGTAGCGTCACTAAAGAAACACCGCAACACATTCAAGACTTGGTTGAGAGTGTGCGTTTCCCTAAAGGTGCCGGTGGTGCAGTGGATCATTAATGG
>DATERP010000160.1:0-8788 GCA_035271385.1 Thiopseudomonas sp.
CGCCCAGGGCAGCTGGTGAAATCAATTGATAATGTGATTTTCAAAAAACCGGTACGCATGATTCACGGACCGGTTAAATCACAGTTTGGTTACCACTTAGTCCACGTCTTTTTCCGTGACTAAGTGGTACGTCTGTTTATGCTTAAACAACCACACCTTGGCTGCGTAAGTAGTCGTCGTACGTACCATGGAAGTCATTGATGCCATGCTCGGTCAGCTCGATAATGCGCGTCGCCAAAGACGATACAAACTCACGGTCATGGCTGACGAAAATCAAGGTGCCCGGATAATTTTCTAGCGCTAAGTTCAAGGCTTCAATGGATTCCATATCCAAGTGGTTGGTCGGCTCATCCATCAGCAATACGTTAGGCTTCTGCAGAATCAGCTTGCCAAACAACATACGGCCTTGCTCACCACCAGAAATCACTTTGACAGATTTTTCAATGTCATCACCCGAAAACAGCATACGGCCTAAGGTACCACGCACCATTTGCTCACCGTCTTGAGTCCAGCGACTCATCCAATCAAACAAGTTGATATCGTCAGCAAAGTCACTGGCATGGTCTTGTGCGTAATAGCCAATATCGGCGCTATCGGTCCACTTCACATGACCACTCATCGGTGCCAACTCACCCATCAAGGTGCGCAGTAAGGTGGTTTTACCGATACCGTTGGGACCAATAATCGCCACACGCTCTTCTGCTTCAACTTGCAGATTAAGGTTATCGAATAACACCTGACCATCAAAACCTTGGCTGAGCTCATGCAATACCACGGCTTGGCGGTGCAGTTTCTTCGCCTGATCAAAGCGAATAAAGGGACTGATACGCGTAGAAGGCTTCACTTCATCGAGTTGGATTTTATCTATCAAACGCGCGCGGCTGGTGGCCTGCTTGGCTTTTGAGGCGTTAGCAGAGAAGCGGCTGACAAAACTTTGCAACTCGGCAATCTGTGCTTTTTTCTTGGCGTTATCACCCAATAGACGCTCACGCACCTGAGTGGCAGCAGTCATATATTCGTCATAGTTACCCGGGAACAGACGAATTTCGCCGTAATCCAAGTCAGCCATATGCGTACACACACTGTTGAGGAAGTGTCGGTCGTGGGAAATAATAATCATGGTGCAGTTACGGTTACTAAGAATATCTTCCAACCAGCGAATAGTGTTGATATCCAAGTGGTTAGTTGGCTCATCCAGTAACAACACTTCAGGATCAGAGAACAGCGCTTGCGCCAGCAGTACACGTAATTTCCAGCCAGGCGCCACTTCGCTCATCGGACCAAAGTGCTCATCGACACCAATACCTAAACCAAGCAGGAGTTCACCAGCGCGGGATTCAGCGGTGTAGCCGTCCATTTCCGCGAACTCAGTTTCCAGTTCAGCCACAGCCATGCCGTCTTCTTCGGTCATTTCTGGCAAAGAATAAATACGATCGCGCTCAGCTTTGACTTTCCACAGTTCTTCGTGACCCATGATGACGGTATCAATCACAGTGAATTGCTCGTAAGCAAACTGATCCTGACGCAATTTACCCAAGCGCACATTCGGCTCAAGCATCACGTGACCGGCTGATGGCTCTAAATCACCACCAAGGATTTTCATAAAGGTTGATTTACCACTGCCATTAGCACCAATCAAACCGTAACGGTTGTTGTTTGCAAATTTTACAGAGACGTCTTCAAATAAAGGTTTTGCACCAAATTGCATGGTGATATTAGCAGTGGAAATCACAAATAAATCCTGAGTAGTAAAAACGCACTCACACGAACGCGTAAAAAGGCCGCGATTGTACCCTTTTTGCGAGTTAGCAGCACGAACAATAGACGCTTGTTAGGCATAAAGCAGGCTGGCACTGTATAAAACAAGCAGACCCAGTATACTAAGCACTCTTATTTTGGCCTTTTCTTATGACTGATTCTGTACGACTTTCCAAACATTTAATCGACCTGATCGGCTGCTCACGCCGTGAAGCTCAGCTCTATATTGAAGGGGGCTGGGTGCTGGTCAATGGCGACATCATTGATGAGCCGCAATTTCCTATTACTGATCAAGTGGTTGAGCTGCGCCCTAATGCTGTGGCTGAGCCGTTGCCAGCCATCACCCTGCTGCTCAATCAACCCTTGATGCCCAATGCAACTTTTGAGCAAGAGTTGGCTTTACTAACTCCAGAAACGCGCTGGGCAGACGATCCCTGCGATATGTTGCAGCTTAAAGGTCACTTTGCTCGCCTCAACAGCGAACTACCCTTGCAAAGCAAAGCCACCGGCTTGCAGGTGTACACCCAAGACTGGCGCACATTGCGTAAACTCACCGATGACCGTACCCGTCTTGAGCAAGAATATGTGGTGCAGGTTAAAGGCGAAGTCAGCCCGCAAAAGCTCAAGCGTTTGGCCCATGCACAAATGATCAAAGGTGTCGGTTTGCCCGGTTGCAAGGCCAGTATGCAAAACGAAGACAACATTCGCATGGTGCTTAAAGACCCATCCGAAGGCGTGATTGAGCGCCTGTGTGCCAGTATTGATCTTGAAGTGGTGGCGATGAAACGCATCCGTATTGGTGCTGTATCCATGGGTAAATTACCGCTAGGCATGTGGCGTTATTGCTTGCCGACACAAAAGTTTTAATCTTTTTATCTATTTTATTTAAAACAATTTAATCGAGAATTTTATGCTCAATAATGACGTACTGCGCAGCCTGCGCTACACCCTTAACCTGAATGACAATGCACTGCTGGAGCTGTTTCACAACGTCGAGCCTGACTTAGATATTGCTACGCTGCGCAGCTATTTAGCCAGCGAAGAAGACGAATCTTTTGTGCGTATGGATGATGAGTTGATGGTCGGCTTTTTAGACAGTCTGATTGTCAGCCGTCGCGGCCCAAGCCCACAGCCTGCACCACCGACTGAATTGCCTTTGACCAACAACACTGTGTTGAAAAAGCTGCGCGTGGCTTTCACTTTACAAGAAGCCGACCTATTGGCCATTTTGGACTCAGTGGCCTTTACTGTCACTAAGCCTGAATTGAGCGCTTTGTTTAGAAAGCCAGATCACAAAAACTATCGTCTGTGTGGCGATCAGTTGTTGCGTCAATTTCTGAAGGGTTTGACCTTGCGTTTACGCCCAGAAGCGAATTAAACAACAGAGTCTGCCAAATTTGTCAGGCGAGCACGATTGGCGGGCATACATGCTCGCCCTAGCGATAATGATGCAACATGATCTCCAGGCTGTATTTTGAATTGGATGCATCTTGAAACAGCGCTCATCACAGCGCAAAGTCTATTTTTTAACGCATGTATTTTACTACTGAATATATTTGAAGGATGAACTGATCGATGAGCACCGACTCTTTTGCAGCAATGCCCAATGCCGAAGGTTATTTTGGCCCCTATGGCGGCCAATATGTACCCGACCACCTCAAGGCATTGATGAATGATATCAACACATCCTATGAAGAAATCTGTGCCTGCCCTGAGTTCCAGGCTGAGCTGGCCAGCTTATTTACTGATTATGTCGGTCGCCCCAGCCCGATTTTTCATGCCAAACGCCTGAGCGAGCAACTCGGTGGTGCGCAAATTTATCTGAAACGTGAAGACCTCAACCACACCGGCGCGCACAAGATTAACCATTGCTTAGGCGAAGCTTTACTGGCTAAGTTTATGGGGAAAAAGAAAGTGATTGCCGAAACGGGGGCCGGCCAACATGGTGTGGCGCTGGCAACCGCCTGTGCTTTGGTCGGCATTCCCTGTGAAATCCATATGGGTCAGTCGGATATTGAAAAAGAACATCCTAACGTGGTGAAGATGAAAATCTTAGGCTGTACTTTAATTCCAGTCACTGCAGGCGCCGCGACCTTAAAAGAAGCTGTTGATAGCGCCTTTGAAGAGTATCTGAAAAATCCAGAAGATTTTATCTACGCCATTGGCTCTGTGGTTGGCCCACACCCGTTCCCGAAAATGGTGCGTGACTTCCAGTCCATCATTGGTCGCGAAGCGCGTGAGCAGTTCTTAACGCGCCAGCAGTGCCTGCCGGACTACGTTACCGCCTGTGTCGGCGGCGGCTCCAACTCGATCGGCATGTTTACTGCATTTTTACAGGATACTGATGTGCAATTAGTCGGTGTCGAGCCCGGCGGTGAAGGCATCGAAACCCAGCGTCACTCGGCGACTTTGACCAAGGGCAAACCCGGTCAACTGCACGGCATGGCCTGTTATGTATTGGAAGATGCTGACGGTAACCCGGCTTCCGTGCATTCGATTGCTTCAGGCTTGGACTACCCAGGTGTTGGGCCACAGCACAGCTATCTCAAAGATCTGGGCCGCGTGCAATATGATCATGTCAGCGATCAAGAAACCTTGGATGCCTTTATGCGCTTATCGCGCGTGGAAGGTATTATTCCAGCCCTAGAAAGTGCACATGCTGTGGCTTGGGCAATGCGTAAAGCGCCGACCTTGCGCAAGGATCAAAGCATTTTGATTAACTTGTCCGGTCGTGGTGATAAAGACGCAGATTATGTGGCGAACTTGCTGGGTTTGTAATCAGCCCTAATCAGCAGACAAAAAAATACCGCCAAGCCAAAAGCTGAGCGGTATTTTTTATTGTGTACTGTTCGATTTATTGCGCTGTTTTAGATAACAACTGCATCGATTTCATTTGCTCTTGTACTTCTTGCTCAGTCAACACACGCTTAGCTTGTAAGTAGCTTGAGTTCCAATACTTACTGCTGAGCTTATCGACTCGCACTCCACCGCTGCGCTTACTTGATGAATGAATAAACTCATCATCGCCCATGTAGATACCGACATGAGTCACGCGGCCGCGACCACGATCATTAAACAAGATCAAATCACCAGGCTCTAAATCAGCACGAGCCACCACCGGCGCATCCATACTTAATAACGCACCCGTGGTACGTGGCAGTTGAATACCCAACTCTTCTTTATAGACGTGACCTACAAAGCCACTGCAGTCAAAACCTGTTTTACGACTGCTACCACCGTATTTATACGGGGTACCAAGTAAGGTCTTGCCACGATCCAACAAGCTATCGCTTAAACTTGGAAAGCTGTATTTGAGTTCTGCCGCTTCTTGCAACTCAATGGCCGCTTGCTGCGCCTCGTCAAAACGATCCAATACAGCAACTAATGCACGAGAGTTCAACTCAATCGTGTCACGCTTAACTGCCTCAGTTTGAGTGTTGTCAGCATTAAAGTTGGCACAGGATGCCAACACTAAACAGCTCAAACCACAGGTTATATTTTTTATAAATTTAGACATACATACAAAATGTTTTCATGATTTAGCGCGCTAATATGCCTTGCATTGAGCCAAAGTGCAAATTTAATGACTGATTAATGTGACTTGCTCAATGATTTACCGTCAAAGCCAACAGCATTGATAACTGACACAGGGGCCTGCCGCTCTGTGTCTGCCAGATATTAAAGGCCTCTTGTACCGCACTTAAGTCACGCTGACTGGTGGGGGTTTTTGTCACAATATCCTGCGCCACTAATGCAGCGACCACATCAGTGCTCAATACAAAGGTGTCTTTACCGGCCATACGTAAAAAGCGCGGTGCTGATAATCCGCCTAACTGATAACCCTGCTTAGCCAAGTAACGCCACAAGCCCACAATATCATGCTCAGGCCACTGCGCTAAAAACGCTCCGAAACTGCCATATTTCTTAGATACATCCAGCAGCATCTGCGCATTACGCGGCACACTTTTCAGCTTACCTAAATGGCGAATAATGCGAGTATCCTGCATTAAACGCTCGATATGCTCGGCACTCATCAAGACAACTTTTTCAGGGTCAAAACCCCAAAACACTTCTTCAAAATTCGGCCACTTCGCATCCACGACACTGTGACGTAAGCCAGCACGAAATACGCGCAGGGCCATCAGTGATAAATAACGATCATCACTGACTGCAGTCAATTGAGCCGCTGTAGCCGGGATCGGCAAGCGCGCCTCAAGCGCAGCTAAAGAACCAAAACGGTTGATACCGTATTCAAGCATCCACTGAAAATCTTGCATGTGAGTTATGCACCTTTATCTGCGTTGCCAGTTCAATTATAAAGTGAGTATTAATCCGCTTTAACTTGTTGTGCCATTAAGCGTTGTGCCATCTCATCCAGCATCTTCTGCTCCTGTTTATCAGCAGATTTTTGCGCATCATCACGGTAGCGCTGTACCAATTTGCGCAGCCCTTCAACACGCGCATAGGCTTGTTGCCACACTGTGCGTGCTTGATTGAGATTATGCTCATGCCAAGCCAGACTTTTCTGCTGCTGCTCAACTGCCACTTCCAGTTGCGATAAAAAGCGCTGATAGTTCATCAGCCACTGTCCACTGACACCGGCTTGGCCCTTATCAATCCACTGCTGCTGATAGTCGTCACGGTATTGCTGTAAATTTTCCAACTGCTGCTGCGCTTGCTGCAAAGCACTTTGGTAGTGTGCCAATTTACCAGCAGCTTCACGCTCTTCATTTTTCGCCATGTCAATCACTGGCAATAAGCGCTGTACCCGACGTTTCATTCAGTCATGGTCCTTAAGAGGCTGGATTAATCACAGACAACAAATGCGCTGTACTTTTTTCGAGAGTTTCAGTTTCACGTAAGCCTTGGCGTAAAAACGCTGACATATGCGGGTAGCGCTCAATCGCCAAATCAGTATCTTTATCTCCGCCCGCTACATAGGCACCCACGCTGATCAAATCACGGCTTTGCTGATAACGTGTCCATAGCTGCTTAAAGCGTTGAGCAGCCTTGAGGTGCTCTTCAGAGACGACTTGCGGCATAACCCGACTGACTGACTGGCTGATATCAATCGCTGGGTAGTGACCTTCCTGAGCGAGATCACGGGACAAGACAAAGTGGCCATCGAGCACACCACGCGCGGCATCGGCAATCGGGTCTTGCTGATCATCACCCTCAGATAATACGGTATAAAATGCAGTAATAGAGCCACCGCCTTTATCGGCATTCCCCGCGCGCTCTACCAGCTTAGGCAATTTAGCGAACACCGAAGGTGGATAGCCCTTGGTCGCAGGCGGCTCACCAATGGCTAGGGCAATTTCGCGTTGCGCTTGGGCATAACGGGTTAAAGAATCCATCAACAATAAAACGTTGTAATTTTTATCACGAAAGTATTCAGCAATACGCGTGCAATACATCGCCGCACGCAAACGCATCAAGGGGGCATCATCCGCTGGCGACGCTACAACTATGGCACGCTTGAGGTCTTCTTCACCGAGAATCTCTTCAATAAACTCTTTCACTTCTCGGCCACGCTCACCGATCAAGCCGACAATCACAATATCGGCTTTAGTAAAACGGGTCATCATCCCCAGCAGCACACTCTTACCCACCCCCGTACCGGCAAATAAACCAATACGCTGGCCACGGCCTACAGTCAAAATCCCGTTGATACTGCGAATCCCCACATCTAAGGATTCACTGATCGGTGTACGCTGCAAAGGGTTAATAGCTGGGCCTTCCATTTGCACCCACTCTTCGGGCTCGATGCGACCTTTATCATCCAGCGGACGACCAGCACCATCGAGCACTCGCCCCAGCATCGACATCCCCATGGGCATGCGATCGGTACCAGCAATCGGCACAACCCGCGCACCTGGAGCAATACCGGTGAGGTTACCAATGGGCATTAAAAAGACTTTTTCTCCAGAAAAGCCCATCACCTCAGCTTCAACTTCAATGGCTTGATAACCATCGTTATTGATCACCATGCAACGGCTGCCCACCGGCACTTGCACGCCCTGCGCCTCTAAGGTCAGTCCGACCATGCGAATCAGCCGCCCTTCAATCAGTGGCTGTTTGGATAATTGCGTGGCTTGTGTATAGCTGGATAAACGACGGGCAAAACTGGTGCGCTGCAACTGCATACAACCTCCTGATTATTGGGTTGGCGCAGCTTGATCGGCGGGCTGCTCAATGGCTGTATCAGTGACTGATGTCTCGCGCACAGGTTCAATCTGCTCGACTTGCGTAGCAGTTGCTGGTTCTGGTTCTGGTTCTGGTTCTGGTTCTGGTTCTGCAATATCGGACCGCGCAGCAGATTCCCTGGCAATGTCTAAATCGGCCGCTGCAGTTACTATAGGTGCATGTAAATCAACATCTAAATCAGGTGCTAAAGGCTGACTTTGCAATTCACGTTGTTGGTCTAAGATTTGCGCCGCGATATGTTCAATGCGCGTTTCAATAGTGGCGTTGATCTGTGTATTAACCGATTCAAAGCGGCAACCACCCGGCAGCAAGTCCTCGTCTTCAAGGATTTTCCAGTTTTCTTCATGCCGCTCACGCAAGGCTTTGATTTGCTCAAAGTCTTGTGGATTCACATACACACGCACCGATTCACTGCCCAGCGGTAAGAGTTTAAGCGCCTCGCGCACCACCTGCTTAATTTGGCTGGAATCCGTTTTAAGCTCACGCTGAATCACTTGACGGCTGATCTCCATCACCATTTGCAGCATGCTTTCTTCAAGCTGCTGATCTTGACTGGCAATGGGCTCAAAAAATTCACGCATGATGTTTTCCAGCGTTTGCACTTTCGCTGCTAACACGGCATCCGCTTCTTGTGTGGCTTTGAGTTGGCCGGCATGAAAACCATCTTTTTCACCCGTACTGAAACCTTCATTCCAAGCATCTTGACGCACAGCTTCAACATCTTCGAGTGTCAAAGGTTTGACGTCTTCAGCAACCACCTCTTCTACCCGCACCTCAGATTCTGCCACCGACTCTACTTCAGACTCAGCGTCTTCTGTAGCAA
>DATERP010000161.1:0-10080 GCA_035271385.1 Thiopseudomonas sp.
TCAACCAAACTGCTGGAAACACCTCGCCGACCATCGATACCAAACCCTGAGGAACAGGCACTTAATTGCAGCGCAACAATGAGCAACAAGCCAAACTTAACAAGTAGTGATTTCATCTATCATCCTTAATATATGTGCTGAGCATGCGCAAACGTTTAAAAAACGAACACGCAGCACAGCTAAAATCATTCTTTAAACGCTAACAATGCATATGATTGACGGCATACAATATAAAGCAACGCACAAAAAATCAATATTGTAGAGGAATGGCAATGCTTAGTCCTTGGTGTTCAATCACTATATCCATAGGTTCATACAGCGAACTTCAGCAGACTTGACTGCTGCAAAGACCTATCAGCTATCAGCAAAATAACCCTGATGACTGAGCCAGCTCTTAATATAGCCTTGCTCAATAACTGAATGCTGCCCAAGAAGATTGCTTAAGCCTTGCTCTCGTAACTGACGCAGCATGGGCGCCAAGGCAATACCACTATGGTGCCACATACCTAGTGGCTGATCTGGGCTGATAACCACCTCTCGTGAAACTATTTGTCCATTTTCAATAACTGGGCGATGCGCTAATTTTAACTGACTAAAATTCGGTTCATTATGCATGGGTTGCTGATCTGGCCATTGTTGCCGCGCCTGCCAAAAAGGTTGGTCTGGCCACTGCTGTTCCATTTGGTAGAAGTCACGCCCTAAACGAGCAAAACGCAAGAACAAGTGCTCAATCCGCTGCTGATGAAACTCTTTTGCAAGAGGTGCATCCTGTGGTTTTTCTAGCAATGTATACAGCACAGCTGGGGCCTGTAAAGCCGATGATAAAGCTTGAAAAACACCATTACCTGATAACGGATCCACCGCCATAGCAGCATCGCCAATCCGCAACCAATTGCTACCGCAACTATCCAGACTTAAGGTTGAACTGCTACTGCGCGCATGAAGATCAATGTCTTGCACCTCAGATTGCTGAAAGAAATCTTGAGCGAATGTGCTAGCTTGCCGTCGCTGTCGGCAATATTCAAGCAGCCGCGCCTTAGAGGGTAGCTGTGCGCTAGCAACATCCAAGGTCAACTGCCAATAGCAACGCCCATCAGCCAATTGCGCCATCCAGCTCCAACCATCAGAATGACTGTGTAAGGCAGTTTTTACTGATTGTGGTGGTCCTTGCCAGCGGTTTAATAAACTAAGGGTTTCAGGGCCACGCATTTTCTTTCCGGAGCCAGGCGCTTGACGACCACGCGCCTCAATAAGAAAGTCGGCTGTTAATATTTGACCATTACCAAGCTGAACTTGATGTCTATGCTCAGTACTATGTACACGCAATACGCGTTGTGTCACTAGAGGGATCCCTGCGTCTTGTAACTGCTGACGTAGAGCCTGATCAAAACGCGGCCGATCTAACAAATACTCGTGATTCTGTTCGTTATACTCACCATTCCATAGCACAGATCGGACGCACGCTTGCTCAACAGCCTCCAGTACACTGCTCAACCCTGCATGCTGTAAAGACTCTAAAACACGGAGTGAGACGCCTTCCACAGCAGAAAACCGCCTTGCCTCACTGACTACAGTGACTTGATAACCAAGACGCTGCACACCAAGCGCGCAGATAACAGCCGCTGGACCAGCACCGAGAATAACTACAACAGGCATGTTTAGTTCTCCCTAAAGCGCCCCACCCAGAAAGAACTGAATGGAGCATCTTACGTTTAAAAGCTGCTACTAAAAATCAATTGGCTATACACATTCCGTCCATTACCTGCGAGCTGACTACCTCCCTGCTCAGCGCTTTTCTTCGGCTTATACACACCAACTAATGGCATAATTGTTAGTTTTGGATGAGCTTTCCACTCCAAATACAAATCCACCTCATTACCAGAGAAATCACCCTGACTGCGATCAATACTCGCAAAGTCAAACAGTTGTAAGCCCAACCCAAGCTTGTCATTTACATCAGCTGTTAAGCCAACAAAATGCACCTTAGCATTACTGTTAAAAGGGCCGGCGTAATTAGCCGCGACCTCGCCCTGAAACCATGTGCCAAAGCCACGACTAAAGCCGTAAAAAAGTGGGTCATAGTTTTTACTAAAACGACTGTAGCGATAACTTACTGTAGGCGACCACGCTATATCTTGGAACGTCCAGCCTGCTTCAAGATACCAAGCATTATTATTACCGCTGCGTTTATCTTGCCAAGCATACTCAGCTGATAAAAACAAAGGTTCAACACCTAAGTTACCTTGTCCACGTAAGCTATAAACTTTCATACCGTCACGCTCTAACTGAACGTCATCGGCATACTTTTTGTCTACACCTTTACCTTTAATCAGGGTCAGTCCTAGGGTGCCCTGTTCAGCAACATGTTCTAAAGTACCTACATATAACTCAGTTTTAGCTTGTGCACGGTTATCTGATTTAAGCCACATCAGATCACTGCGCCAGCCTTCAGTACCGCCCAAGCGCAAGACGGCAGTTTCAGCAAAGCTACTACGCCCTGCTAAATAGTAAGCACCGCCTCGATCTAAGGCTCCATCAGCTAACCCTTGACCAAAAGACACTTGATCACCGTTAATTAAAAAGCCGTCACCAACACTAAGAAACTGACGACCACCTGACACCTCAACACCATGCGATCCTAAAACCGGAAATAAATCTCCTGATCGCCAGCGCAACCAAGCATCCTCAATTTTAGTACGACGCTCTGAACCATCAGTAAAACCAGCGGCATCCCCATCACCCCAGGTTGCCGTGCTCGCCCACGCTAAGCCAGCATCCAGTACTGATGCATTACTGAACTGCTGGCTACCACTAAAGCCATATTTCAATGTTCCTTCACGCCAAGTGTGGCTTTTAGCTGTTTGCGTCCCTGTTTGCTGATAGGCTTTTTTACTGTGAAACACTCCAAAATTAGCTGATACATCAAAGTTAAGTTGCTGCTCAGAAGTGCTGTATAGCTCATAAGCCTGTACCGGCGCTAAGCCACTTCCAACCAATAAGCATGCAGCATAATAGGCGCGACGCTGCTTAAAAAAGGTCGACATAGGATGTTCCTTTAAATTATTTATTAGTTTTTATCAACGGCAGGCAGCTCACGCCACCTGCTGCGACTGACTTAGCGGATAAAGACTTGTGCAGTAGTAATAGCCATATCACCACCCGGTAGGCTGATGCTGCCAGTTTTCTCAAGGGTTTGTGCATTATGGATACTGATATCGTTAAGCGTACCTACAAGATAAATTTTCTCGCCATTCGTACTGAAGTGCAGATTGTAGTAGGTGTGATCCAGCTCTTGAACTTGCAACAGCTCTTCTTTCTTGATGTCATACTTTGTTAAACGGTTCAGTAAGCCATACATCAAATTAGGATCTTTAGGTGAGCGCTGGCCCGTAAAGTAAATCTCAACAACATCGCCAAAGTCTTTGGTTTCAGTCTCACCGGTTGCTAAATTGATATTGAAGTAACCATACTTATACTCGGCTGTTTCCATGTTTTGGCTGGCGTCAGTAAATTTAGGCGCTGTGTACAAAATACTGAAGTCGCGATTTACTTGCTGGTGCGGCCAAAAGTACAGAACATCGGGCTGACCATAGTTTTCACGCTTCCAGTTGCGACTCGGGATAGCAACCGTATAGCTGCCATCTTGTACATTCACCTTATAAATATCTGGGCCTGCCATATACAAAGAGCCATCATCGGCAGCTTGCATAATGTACACCTGCCGCGGAGCAGGGAAACTACGTATCGGTTTAGCATTCACCCCACCATCGGTACTGAACACCTGCAGGCGTGGCTGCTGTATCGTGTAATGATCAATTGACTTATGTACAGGATTATTAACGCTATAGAGTTCTTTGCCATCAGCGCTGACAGCAAAAGAGAACATCGCACGCGCATCTTCGTTAGAGGCTTGTGCAAACACAGCATTAAACTCTAATTTACAGGTGTCTAAATCAAAGCCATACACTTGCCGAAAGCCATTCCCTAGAACATAAGCTCGCTTCTTATCAGGACTTATGGTGACTGTACCAGGGCCAAACTGGCCCGGCATATTACACGTTTTATAGACTTTATCAGTCGCCACATCAATTAAGTGCAGGTTATCCGGATAGTTCGTCACAGCAAGGTACTCATGTCCCTTGATCAGTGTTTTTTGGCTGGTATCAGCCCAAGCTGATAATGCATATAAACTGGTTAACAGACTTAGACCGGCCGCTACTACTATTTTATTTTTATTTAACATAGCAAAATCCTCAAATTCAGCGCGCTATTACTTATCGTCCGGAAAAATGGTATTGAGATTACGCCAATCCTGATCGGAATTGATTGCGTCCTTATTCCAGTTAGGATGGGTATTCATAATGTCTGGTAGTTGTGCCGGCCACCAACAAGGATCCGCACAACCATATAGGTCACTTTCCATAGGCTGACATAGTGAGCTCACTCCACCAAAGGCATCCACTTCCCAGCCTGGATCAGTTGTTGCTGTACAGCCGACAACAGCGCTCATTGCCATCACTTCATCAACTTTATCTTCATCGATGGCTTGCAACATTCTTTTTGCTTTATTATTAATTGCTTTTAAGTGTTTCATAATTAGTTTCCTTGCGCGGAGTGATATAAGTCGTAATAAAATCTGGGTTCTCAGCCATAATTCGACTGTAGACTTCAATACCAAAATCAACCCAGTCACGCATGAGGTCGCAGTAGTGATAGGTTGGATGTGTAGGGTCACCATAACGCGCGTAGCTTTCATGGTAACAACCACCAGAGCACAGATTACGAATACGACAGGTTTCACAACCTGTGTTACTGCGATCTAGACGCTGCGAGAGAAAGTCATTCAACTCAACCTGCTTAACACCTTCGTGCACATTGCCAAAAGTTGGCATAGTGGAACCGGTGAAGCGATGGCATAAGTTCAACTCGCCCTCGTGATCAACCGCTAGCATTTTTAGGCCTGCGCCACAGGGCAATGATTTTTTATGCCCCTCGTGAATATCAGTAATCAGTTGGTGCAGGTTTGAAAAGCCAATATTGCGGTGCTGCAAAGCTTCAGCTAAGTAATGACGGCCCAACAACTTCATATTGTTAAATACGGCCTCTACTTCTTCTGGCTCTAAGTTAAAACTGCTGATATCACCTGAAGTCACTGGAGCAAAACCAACCTCGGCAAAACCAAGCTCGTTAAACAAGTGATTCCAGATTGTTTCAACATCAGTAATACCCTTAGTCAAGGTGACTCGAGCTCCAACGGGGCGGCTGGTGTAACGTGATAACAGCATTTCAGCCTTACGTCGTACGACATCATATGTACCCTGTCCACCCACAGTAATACGATTACGATCATGCACAGTTTTAGGCCCATCGATACTGACGGACAGACCGAAGTTGTGAGCATTCAGGTAATCAATAATATTCTCTGTCAGTAAGGTGGCATTTGTCGTCATCACAAACTCAATTCGCTTGCCTAAGCTTGCAAAACGTTTCTCGCAATAATCCACCATATACTCGATCAGAGGTCGATTACTCAGAGGCTCACCACCAAAAAAAACCACTGTATAGTTTTTCTCATCTGGCGACTCTTTCAGTAGCATTTCCACAGATGCAACAGCCGTTTCCCGCTCCATTTTCTTGCCAGCAGAAGGTATATCGAGATCTTCTTTATAACAGTAGGTACAACTGAGGTTACAACCTGTATTGACATTCAATACCACGGTATTGATTGCTGTTCGATCGACTCGCTTATCAGCAATATCTGGGGTTAATGGTGATCCATCGCTAATAACTTCCAGCGCAATAAGGTCTCGTATGGTTTGCACCACATCATCGTGCGGGAAACGATCACTAAAGCGAGCATGCAATTCCTCAGCAGAACAGCTTTCTTTGCGTAAGCTATCAATCATTTCCGAGGTCAGTTCATCACTGGCAAATAGCGAACTGGTTGGAATGTGAAATAGCATTCGTGCAGCATCGACCTGCACTTCGTGCAAATTATGTTCAACAATATTAAATAGTGCACCCATGATGTCACTCCAAATCTAGTTAAGTAGCTGGTACAACATAAGCAACTAAGGAAGCGGTGGAATGGCCCAACGTTGCACCGTCACTATCATTTGACCTTCGCCTTGCAACTTACGTCCCGCATCATCAACTTCAGCGATAACCTTAAGGTTGCCAGTGTTACTACCATTCATTTTGCGTTCTGGGTTAGGACCTGCATCACCAGGGGTGAAGATACCTTTTTCGGATTGCATCTTACCTGCAAAGCGTACGTCCTCATTCGCTACAGCCGCTTCATCAAAGGCAGTAACTGTCCAGTTCGCAGGCATAATGCCTACACGGTATGGCGTTTTACCATCAGTACCAAGCGCCCACGCCTCAGCATCAAAACGTCCCTCAACTTTCTCGGTTGTACCACCATTAGCACCGACACGAGCAATCGAAAAATCAGGCAATACTTTAATTGTCTCAATTTTATCGTACAGCGCTAATTGACCGCCTTTAACGCTACCAATACTTGCAGTACGCAAACCTAAATCAGCATCGTCTGCGACTTTCACTCGGAAAGTCACTTGCCCTGCACTTCTAGACTCTTCTTTAAGAACTTGAACACCAGCTCCAAATTCAGGCTGGCCTTGCAAATCAGTACCAACAAGAGTCAAGCTCGCTTCAGCGCCACGCTTTAAGTAGCCAGGCTGTAAGGCTAAAATATGAGTTTTACCCGATTGCGCTGCAGTAAAGTCAAGACCACGCTCATCACGATCGCGTTCAAACATACGTCCCTGCATTTCACCATTCACAACTGCAAAAACTTGGCGCATGGCATGCTCGCCGACTTTAATATTTGAACGCCACTCATAGCCGTTATAAAGCACTGCTGTGCCAGAACCTGTAAAGGGTCGACCATCAGCATACTGCCCATCAAGAACCACTTTAAACTGATCATTATCTTGTGCCGTCAACTGCATACTGCCGCGCACTTCACCCTCACCGGTATAATGTCCGCTAAAGCTCCAGCTGCCTGCTAAGGTTTTAGCTGCAGGCTTTTCAACTTGCCACTTAGACCACTCTGCTGAGTCATACGGATACTTTTTAGCAATCTCACCCACGGTTTTGTTGATGGCAATATCAAACCAGTCACGGTCACGCGACAACGACTGGTACTCTAAAGAGGCCCACTGCCCAAGATGGAAGTGAACTAGATGGCTCCATTCTTCGGCTGGGCGACGCTGTAAAATGGTACGCGCGCCAGAGTGGCAACGGGCACACATCTGCCCAAACTCTTCTTCTTCACCTTGGTAGTTTTCTTGCGTATTAAGTCGACGCTCCATTGCATAACGCACATCTTGCACTTCACTAGGAGCCAACCCTTGCTTATCAGATAGATATTTAACAAGAGTACGTCGGTCATCGTTATTTATCTGAACCCCGTGTGTCACCTGCATTCGAGCAACGGTCATTAACCAACCTTCAGGCGTCTTACGTTGCTGACTAATACGGCTCAATTCATTATCGGCACCAGGGGCATGGCAAGTAGAACAGGTCTGCTCAAGTATTTGTGGGGCGGTAAGCGGCTCAGCCCAGCTGGCCACGGAAACACAGCTGATAGCCAAGGCTAATACACTAGGCATAGCGGCTAGTCTTAGTTTCGTTTTCATCAAAACCTCCAAATTATTCTTATTTTTAGACCGTAACTAAATTGCTCAGACTCGATTAGCTTAGCAAAGCTTTCACGGCTTAATACATACAAGCTATTTTTATGCCAACCTCATTAATATCGTTATAAATCAAATAGTTATAAAACAATAGGTATTATTTAAACTGCAGACTGTAGGTATAAGTAAAAATTATCAATGTATTTGTGTATCAGTCTGAGACAACAAAGTTCTAGCCTAAGACTGAATATTCTATAAAAACTATTAATCGCGTTATAGCATGCATATGTAACAGCCCAACTCAAAGAGAGTCTCATCTCATTTCAGTACATGTCGCAATTTACGACAGAACAGTCAATTAAAAGCATCTCACAGAAGTGAAATAATGCAGCTAAGCACGCTAGATAACGACTTCTAACCCGTTGGCATATACCTTGCAAGTTAGACAGACAATCCTAATTACAAGAGTAAAGAATATGTCTGAACAATTTTCTCCCTTAGCAGCAACCCAGTTGTTTGTACAACGCCAGCACGGTTTGTTTATTAACAACCAAAGCCAAACTGCAATAAGCGCTGCAAGTATGGCTTTAGAAAACCCAGTTACCGGACAGTTTTTATGTAACGTTGCACAAGCAGATGCACAAGATGTAGACCGTGCAGTGCAAGCTGCAAAAAAGGCTTTTGAAAGCCCAGCTTGGGGTGGAATGCGTCCTCGCGAACGACAAAATTTACTTTGGAAGCTCGCTGAGCTTATGGAAAGAGATGCGCAGATTTTAGCGGAACTGGAGTGTTTAAATAATGGTAAAAGCGCTCAAGTAGCACAAGCAATGGATGTACAGCTAGCTATTGATGTTTTTCGCTATATGGCGGGCTGGGCAACTAAAATCACAGGAAGCACGGTTGATGTCTCCATACCTTTAATACCAGATGCTCAATTCCATGGTTTTACACGCCGGGAACCTGTTGGTGTTGTAGGTGCGATTGTGGCCTGGAATTTCCCGTTACTCTTGGCCTGTTGGAAATTAGCGCCCGCATTAGCAACAGGCTGCACTATGGTGCTTAAACCCGCAGACGAAACCCCTCTTAGCGTACTGAAACTTGCAGAACTGGTACAAGAAGCGGGCTATCCAGAAGGCGTTTTCAACGTTATCACAGGCGTAGGCAGTGTCGCTGGTGCCGCACTGAGCGAGCATTCTCTAGTTAATAAGCTCACCTTTACTGGCTCAACCCAAGTTGGCCAAATCATTGGCAAAGCTGCACTTGACAATATGACACGCATCACCTTAGAACTTGGTGGAAAATCCCCAACAATAGTACTTGCTGATGCTGATATTAAATCTGCAGCAGCTGGAGCTGCCAGTGCGATATTTTTCAACCATGGTCAAGTGTGTAGTGCGGGCTCGCGCCTCTATGTGCAGCGTGAAATTTTTGATCAAGTGGTCGAGGAAATTGCAGCCATAGCCAATAGCATGCAATTAGGCGATGGCATGAATCCAAATACTGATATGGGTCCATTAATTTCTGCCAAACAACAAAAACGCGTCCAAAGCTATATTGATCAAGGCAAGGCGCTAGGTGCTAAAATTGTCTGCGGTGGTGAATCATTTGGTCCTGGCCACTTTGTTCAACCCACTGTTATCTCAGAAATAGATCAATCTTCACCTCTCGTGCAAGAGGAAATTTTTGGTCCAGTATTAGTCGCTATTCCTTTCGATAGTATCGAGGAAGTGATCGAATTAGCCAATGATAATCCTTACGGACTTGGTGCAAGTATTTGGTCAAATGACTTAGCAAATGTACACAGATTGATCCCACGTATTAAATCGGGCTCTGTATGGGTTAACTGTCATAGCGCACTCGACCCTGCACTACCCTTTGGCGGCTATAAAATGTCAGGGTACGGACGCGAAATGGGTGAAGAAGCAATCTTCAGCTATACAGAACATAAATCTGTCCTGATTCGTCTATAAAAACTCACACGGCCTAAACAAGCAGGCTCAGCGAGGGTTGTATTGGAACTGCATGACAATGCCTCTAACTGAGTCCGGATAGATCTATCTATGTGAAAATGCCAGTGGCACTGTGTTTAACGTACCGCTGGCATAATAGTTCTAATTGTTCGACTCGGACTGGGCTTTATAACTTACTCACGCTGCTGAGCACCAACCCGAAATGCATGTTCTTGTAAGTAAGCGTAAATATCTACAGCCAAGCACCCGTCGGCAAGTTGCTGTGCAGCAATACCTGATAAGTGGGCACACGCCATACTCGCACCGGCATGCGGCGCAGGGCCGCGCACGTGGGCGGCAAACTCAGCATTTTCAGCTTGCAGCCATGACCATTGGTCAGCTAAGCAACGACCATCACCCGTCACACTGAAAACTTGTGGGTAGCTCGCCGGATATACAGAAGCACCCATTGC
>DATERP010000162.1:0-14371 GCA_035271385.1 Thiopseudomonas sp.
AGGCGTGTGGGGTTCTTGCTGGAATTAGCGAAGGAAACATGCACCAGCAGTAGGTGAAGCATCAACCAGATAATCCGATGAGATGCCGGTCTGTCTCACTCTCATGCAAAGGTAAGATCAACCATTTAATCCGCTTACCCATTTTAAGTAAGCATTTGATAACGCCTGATTAATTCCCGGAGTTTTCGAGCTGCGCCATGGACCTTTGCTGGTGATACCGTATGCAACTGCAACTGCAACTGCAGCTTGCACATGAACACCCAGTCGCATTAAGTTTCTTACTTTCTTTAGTGCGCGGCTTGCGCAACTGTCGCCAGTAGGCCATTCGTACCCAATGATCCAGCTCAACGCAGTGCTGATAGCCACTGGCAATACCAAAGCAGTTTATCCAGCCGCGTAAGTATTGGCTGGCAGTACGTGAAAAAACAACTGTGCCCTAAGAAGACTTATGGTCAAAATCCACCAAATCAAAAAGCTCAGATTTTAAAAAAGGCACGCCCAGGGCACGGTTAAGGCACGGAGGCTTTTTAGGCGGTTTTTCAGCAAGGAATTACAGACATAAAAGATGTGCTGCCGGCGCACCTGGCACCGTTCAATATCGACTATGTACAGATGGAGGAGTTAGGTGGCTTACGCAGCAAGAGCAAGGATGTTGAGCCCGAAATAAACGGTTTTTGGCATAATCAGAGTTTTCATAACTATGCCGATTGCACTCTGAGCGAGCCGTTTTGTCATAGCTTGGCGCAACTGATCGAACTGGGACGGCAACAACGCTACGCCATTATGTGCTCTGAAGCGGTGTGCTGGCGTTGTCATCGACGTATCGTTGTCGACCAGCTGATTGCACGTGGTGAAAGTGTCTTTCATCTGCGGGGCAAGGATAAAATCGATCCGGCAAAACTGACAACAGAAGCAAAGATTCAGAAAAATGGCGAGGTGATTACCATTCGCCTGAAAAATAACACGTTGAGGCCGCTCTTAAGCTTCAATCAGGCCTCGTGCTCCTAAGCTAATAAGCTATATTGTCGAGGTTATTATGTGCCAAGTACGTAATTTAATAATGCTCTTAGCGCTATGCTTTTCAGGGATTGTCTTTGCGGAGGATCGCCCCTAACTCGATCTCTATATAGAAGGACGCAATTCTCTGATTATGGCCAGCTGGGTTAGCCTAAATTACTCGGCAGACACGCAGGGAAGCTGGATCTCAAAAATCATCTGCTCACCATCACCTTGTGCCGTAATACTGCCACCGTGCGCTTCAATAATCGACTTCACAATTGCCAAGCCTAAACCTGCTCCATCGCCTTTACGTTGGCGTGAGGGGTCAGCCCGATAAAACCGATCAAACAGTTTTGGTAGATGCTCAGGATCGATGGTTAAGCCTGGATTTTCCACACGAATCATCACTCTGTCGTTACTCTGAGCCACAAGAGAGACTGTAACCGCCTGCCCCGCTGCGGTATAACGTATGGCATTGGATAGAAGATTACTGAGCGCGCGGCGAATCATTAGCCTGTCACCCTCCACCCAAACGACGGGCCCAATGCAAACCAATGCAACACCACGCTCATCAGCCCACGCTTCAAAGTACTCAAATAACATCTGCACTTCAGTGACCAAGTTGACTTTGATCCGCTCTCCTTGCAACTGATGGTTGTCAGCCTGAGCCAAAAACAGCATATCGCCGACCATTTTGGCCATGCGCTCATACTCTTCCAGACTCGAATACAAAATCTCTTGGTACTGTTCTATGTCACGGGCTTGTGACAGCGCGACTTCGGTCTGCGTCTTCAAGTTAGTGATGGGTGTACGCAATTCATGGGCGATATCCGCGGAAAAATTTGAGAGACGCGCAAAGCCCTCTTCGATCCGGTCAAGCATGTCGTTAAAAGATACAGCGAGCTCAGTCAACTCTACAGGAACAGTGTTAGGAGCCAATCGTATAGACAGATGATCAGATTTAATTCGACGAATTTCTGCGCTGATACGGCGTAAAGGTGCATGGCCTTGATAGACAGCAAACCATGTCGCCAAAATAGCAATCAAACAGGCTGCCAACGTAATCAGCTTCAAGTACACACGAAAGCTGTCCAAGTAGTGCAAGTGGAAATCAATACCTGTCGCGACCACTAGCGTTAAAGGTGTTTCATTAATAGACCCTGTCTGCATGAGCTGCACAACAGCACCTCTGTAGGTCAACCCTTTATCCCTCCAGATTTTAACCGAATCAATATCAATCGCCTCTGTAGAGGGAGCCAGCCATGCAAAACTATCCAAATCTGAATTGGGCGTCGCGTAAATCACATTCTCGTTAGAGTCGGATATACGAAACTGTGCATTGTGATGGCCTGAGACCGCACTCGCCAAGCGACGTTTGAGGTCCTCGCTTGTTACAACAAGCTGTGGTTCGGACAACGACTGTGAGACAGCTTGGATTACCGCATTCAGCTCATCAACATCTTGCTGTACAAAATGCGTATCAATCGAGCGCTCGATGATCCAGCCAAACGCGAGTAGTACCACGGTTATCACCGAACCGATGGACACGGTGAGGCGTAGCGCTAGGGATGCTGGGCGGTTTGCCATACGTCAGGCTCCGCTGCTGACGTCAAGCATATAACCCATGCCGCGTACCGTATGAATAAGCTTGGGCTCGAAGTCATCATCGATTTTGGCACGCAGACGCCGAATCGCCACGTCGATGACGTTAGTATCGCTATCAAAATTCATATCCCAGATTTGCGATGCGATCAAAGAGCGCGGCAACACCTCTCCTTGGCGGCGCACCAGCAGCTCCAACAGCGCAAACTCTTTATTGGTCAGGTTAATGCGTACTGCATGGCGCTGGGCGCGCCGACGTGGAAGGTCCAAGACAAGGTCAGCCACCTGTAATTGATCATTAAAAACTGACGCAGTGCCTCGTCGCAGCAAGGTGCGCACGCGTGCCAGTAACTCCGAAAAAGCAAAAGGTTTAATCAAATAATCATCGGCGCCCAGTTCCAAGCCTTTAACTCGATCCTCCACGCTATCGCGGGCGGTCAAGAACAGTACCGGTGTCGTCGACTTCGCTTCACGCAAGGCTTGCATAATCCGCCAGCCATCCACATCAGGCAGCATCACGTCCAAGATAATTAAGTCATAGCGCTCTGTCAGCGCAAGGTGATGCCCGTCGAGCCCAGTGCGTGCCAGATCAACCACAAAACCTGACTCCGTTAAACCTTGGCGCACATAATCACCAGTTTTTATTTCATCTTCAACCACCAGCAGTTTCATACGTTCGCTCCGCGAATCCGTTGTATTTTCGTCCACAAGCAAGCTCTTGCCAACCTTGCACGATCAGCACCAAAACTACTCTAGCCGTCTCCTGCTGTCATCAGCATGACCTAATCATTACAAAACTGTAATGCGTCACCGCCAGTCAACTTTTCTTTGTAAACAATCTAAAAGTGCTACCTAGTTTAGAGAGTACAGCGAGGGCAGCATACATCCATGCTGCCCTCGCTATTAACCGTCCTGTTGTTCGACCTATTTCTCTAAACGGAAAACTTCATCTTGACCTTAGCTTCACATGACAGAGATGTAATGAGCGAGTCATCGAATTGACAGCAATACCTAACTAAGGTGTCAGCACTCACTCGACCAAGTATCGATACTTTACAACTTCGACCTTCACAAAGGATTCAAAATGAAATGTGATATGAAAACAATGATCAAAGCAGCGCTTGGCTTAGCTGTCGTCATCGTTGCCGCCTATGCAACCTTCCCTGCCGCCCGAGAATGGATTATCACTAGCGCGCCATTTTTATTTTTCCTGCTGTGCCCCTTGATGATGTTGTTCATGATGATGAGCATGCAGTCCTGTCATAAAGAGCAAACATCCGAAGATGATCCAGCCACTAAAACACCCTCTGAGCCATTACTCGAGCACACGGTTGATGCTCATAGGTCCTCGTTTAAACCCTAAGTGACAAGCCGTAGCTGATGCATCACTTGCTCACATGGCCCTTGATGCGTACACGGACTGAGTGCAGAGGCTAAACCGCTGCTGAGCAGCACTATGTATTGATGAGCGTTGCTGAGCGTGCACTAAGTAAAGCCCAGAAACCTATCTTTTGACCTGTGCTAACCATCAAGTCATTTGGATAATTTCATGAGACATAAACTGGTGAAAATTGTTGCGCTCGTGCTAACCACGGCTGCACTGATAGCTGTTTTTGCTTTCCTCGGCATAGGCAGCCTGAAACTTTGGATGATGAGCAGGTGATGTGAACGTGATTCGATTAATTGCTAGCGCACTCTTACTTATATCTTCATTGGCCTATGGCTCTAGCCATGCGTTAAATGACAACACCCAGCTTGATTCTAGTAGCCAGCAAGCAAGTACGCAGAGCTCCTCGAAAAGTCTTTTAAAATCGATAACTGGGCTGTTTGAGAGATCCTCTTCAAAGCCTAGTTTATTGCCTCCCGAGCAAGCATTTCAGATTTCGGTCAAAGCAAAAGATTTTAATACGCTGGTCGCCACCCTGACTCCGGCGAAAGACTACTACCTATACCGGAGCCAAATCTCATTCTCTATCCCAGACTCACCGGGCATTACGATCGCGAGCACGCTGCTACCGCCAGGGAAACTTAAAGATGATTCTATTTTCGGACGAGTAGAAGTCTATTTCGGACCCATAGAAGCCATCATTACCCTTAATCGACCCGATGATGGCTCGGCCCAACTTTCGTTACCCTTAGATGCTCATTATCAAGGCTGCAATGAACCTTTAGGCATTTGCTATCCACCCTATGATACCAGCCTCACAGTACCTCTTAGCCAAGTAAAGGCTCCCGTTAGCTCAACCCCTATAGAACCCGCACTGCAAGTCGCTGCAACTGACAACATAAGCAAATCCAGCCGCAGCATCCCTATATCAGAGACTGGTATTATCCGTAATCTGTTTGCACAGGATAATACTTGGGCGTTGGTAGCTGCCTTTTTTGGATTTGGCTTAATTCTCGCTTTTACCCCATGCATGCTGCCGATGATTCCTATTTTGTCAGGCATTATCGTTGGCCAGGGTCACCCAACCAGTCGTAGACAGGCTTTTACCCTGTCACTGGTCTATGTGCTGGCGATGGCCATGACCTATACATTAGCCGGTGTTGCGGCGGGCCTTGCTGGAACCATGTTATCGATCTATCTACAGAATCCTTGGGTACTGGGTAGTTTTGCGGTAGTTTTTGTCTTGCTCTCGCTGTCCATGTTCGGTTTTTACCAACTGCAATTGCCCTCCTCTATTCAGAGCCGTTTGACCAGCACCTTAAACCGTTCGGCAGGCGGTCAGCTGTTCGGTGTCTTTATCATGGGTGTGCTATCTGCCGTAATAGTCGGTCCCTGTGTCGCCGCGCCACTGGCGGGCGCGCTGCTTTATATCGGCCAGACGGGTGACGCTGTCATAGGTGGGATTGCACTCTTTTCACTGGCCATTGGCATGGGCGTCCCGCTCTTGATCTTTGGTACCACCGCTGGCGCCTTTCTGCCCAAAGCAGGCCCATGGATGCAATCCGTTCAGCACTTCTTTGGCGTAACCATGCTGGCCGTGGCCATTTACCTCATATCACCTGTTATCCCAGACATCATTCATCTGCTGTTATGGGCGGCCTTGCTGATCATCTCAGCCATGTATTTAAAAGCTATTGATCCCCTACCAGTCCATGCAACAGGTTATGCGCGTTTCGCTAAAGGTATTGGCATCATTGCACTAACAGTAGGCTTAGCACTGCTAGCCGGTGCCCTAGCGGGTGGGCGTGATGTATTACAGCCGTTGGCTATTTTCCAAGAGACGAGCAGCTCAAACCTTGCCGGCGAGCAGACAGCTGACCTGACCTTTAAACCGGTCAAAAGCTTGGCTGAACTCGAGTCGCAACTGAATGCAACAGATGGCCGCTATGTGATGCTCGATTTCTGGGCGGAATGGTGTATTTCGTGTAAGGAAATGGAACGCTTCACGCTGTCTAACTCGGCTGTTAAAAACCGCTTGCAAGACGTTATTCTCTTGAAAGCAGACGTGACAGCCAACAATGCAGACGACCAAGCACTACTCAAGCGCTTCGGTCTCTTTGGCCCGCCCGGTATTATTTTTTTCGATAGGGAAGGTAAAGAAATCGACTTTCAAGTCATTGGTTTTCAGTCAGCCTCACGCTTCCTCAAATCGCTCGATGCAGCCATTCCTCTTTAATACTGCGGGTGTCAAGCAGCTCTCAAGCAAGCGTTGGCGCAGATTACAAAAATGTAATCTGCGCGTCATCCGACCGACAGCAACACTTGGTTAAAGTGACATTAGTCAATCAAGCCAATGCTTTAACTGATTTTACGAGTCGATTCTTTAAATTTCTTCAACCTCAGGATACGCGCACATGAATCGTCAACCGCCTGCTGCACCTGCAATTGCTTCTTTATCACGTCGCCGCTTTGTTCAAGGGCTTGCTGGCGGTGGTGTTTTACTGGGTTTATCGCCCCTGCTAAACACAGTTCTAGCACAGCCACGCGCAACACAAACCGGTGCGCCAAAGGTTCTCAGCGGTACTGTGTTCAACTTGGAGATTGGTGAATCACCAGTCAACTTCACCGGCAGCCCACGCATGGCTACAACGGTGAATGGCTCACTGCCTGCCCCTACCTTGCATTGGCGTGAAGGCGATACCATCACCATTCACGTTAAGAATCACTTAAAAGAAGCCACTTCCATCCATTGGCACGGCATTATTTTACCTTTTGAAATGGACGGTGTGCCCGGTATCAGCTTTGCTGGGATAGCCCCCGGAGAAACCTTTACCTACCAATTTAAACTCGAGCAAAACGGCACCTACTGGTATCACTCACACTCAGGTATGCAAGAAGCGACAGGCGTATATGGAGCGATTGTCATTGAACCGGCACAATCTGACCCCGTACGCAGTGATCGCGACCATGTGATTCAACTCTCCGACTGGACCGATGAAGACCCTATGCGGGTACTCGCTAAGCTAAAAATGCAAGGCGACTATTACAATTACAATCAGCCGACAGTCGTTGATTTCCTCCAAGACGTTTCAGCTGACAGCCTGAAAGGCGCACTCGAAAAACGTAAAATGTGGAACGAAATGCGCATGAGTCCGACCGATTTAGCGGACTTATCGGCAAATGTTCTCACCTACTTAATGAACGGCACAACACCGGCCGGTAACTGGACAGGGCTGTTCCGTCCAGGCGAACGTGTCCGCCTACGCTTTATCAATGGTGCCGCAAATACCTTTTACGACGTGCGCATCCCTGGCCTTAAATTAACGGTGGTTCAGGCAGATGGCGTCAATCTAGAGCCAGTTACAGTAGACGAGTTCCGCTTCGGCCCTGGTGAAACCTATGATGTCATCGTCGAGCCCAAGGATGAAGCTTATACCGTCTTTGCCCAAGCGATGGATCGCACCGGCTATGCACGCGGCACACTAGCAACCCGCACCGGGCTTGCAGCTGAGGTTCCTGAGGTTGATGAGCCTGAGTGGCTTGCCATGGCCGATATGATGGGTGCCATGGGTGGCGGCGAGATGGCGGGTATGGATCATGGTGCGATGGCCGGTATGGCCGGCGGCAGCATGACAGGTATGGACCACAGCGCGATGGCCGGTATGGCAGGGGACAGCATGGCAGGCATGGACCACAGCGCGATAACCGGTATGGCTGGGGGCGGCATGGCAGGCATGGACCACAGTGCCATGGCGGGTATGGATTTAAATAAAGCCAGCAGCACTGTCAAGCACGCTCAAACAGAATACGGCGCAAGCATTGATATGCGCGTTGACACGCCGCGCACCAACCTCGATGACCCCGGAATCGGATTGCGTAACAACGGCCGCCGGGTACTCACCCTAGCAGACCTGCGCACACTGGGAGGCCCCATGGATCCGCGTGGCGCCGAGCGCGAGATCGAACTCCATCTCACCGGTAATATGGAGCGTTACGCGTGGTCCTTTGACGGCGTGGAGTACGGTAAATCTACACCTATACATTTTCGTTACGGCGAGCGCGTCAGGGTTATTTTGCACAACGACACCATGATGACGCACCCCATGCACTTACACGGTATGTGGAGCGAGCTGGAAGCGCCCGACGGTAGTTTTCAGGTTCGTCGCCATACCATTCCCGTACAACCCGCCCAACGCATTAGCTTTCTGGTAACCGCCGATGCATTGGGACGCTGGGCGTGGCATTGCCACTTGATGCTGCATATGGATGCCGGAATGTTCCGCGAAGTGGTGGTCGCATGACATCAGTCAATCAGAAAAAGGGAATCCTAACTGTGAATACCCCTATAAAGAAAAGAATTCTTGCTATCACTCTAGCATCAATAGGTACTGCACCATTTTTTGCTTATGCCCAAGCAGATCACCAACATAGCGGCCATAACGCCTCACCCGACAACGCATCACTTGCCGATCAAACCGCCGTGCCCGTAATGGATCACAGCACAATGCAGATGCCGGGTATGGATCACGGGGCGATGTCTATGAACTCGCCTCCTGCGCAAACCGATCCAGATAGCGCTTCCCCTGCTCATGATATGGGTGCTATGGACCATGGCTCCATGCAAATGCAGGGTGGGTCAGCGCCAACAGATGCGCGTGATCCCGATGCTTACTCGGGTGGTTACACGCGCAATGCTGGTCAGTATTCCTTAGGGGCTGAACACCGTTTGCGCATGTCTGACGAGCACAATTTCGCTTCTGTGAGTATCGACAAGTTTGAGTATGTTAGAGCCCGTGGCGGTGATGAATGGACCGCCTATGAAGGGCAAGCTTGGTTTGGCGGCACCTACAACCGAGCGGTACTTAAGGCAGAAGGTGAAGTCGCGCAAGGCAAACTGCAGGAATCTCGAACTGAGCTGCTGTGGGGACATGCTGTTTCGACGTTTTGGGATACTCAATTAGGGGTTCGCTTCGACCACGGGCAAGGTGCCCCCAACCGAGAATGGCTCGCGCTTGGCGTGCAAGGCCTAGCACCTTACTGGTTCGATGTTAACGCCACTGCTTACATTGGTCCCAGCGGCCGCACGGCGCTGAGGCTCAACGCAGAATACGACCTATTACTGACGCAGAAGCTCTACCTGCAGCCTAGCGTCGAGGCCAACTTCTACGGCAAAAACGACAAAGCTCGTGAGATTGGTAGAGGCCTCTCGGATGGTAAGGCGGGCCTGCGCCTGAAGTATGAAGTGACGCGCCAGTTTGTTCCCTACATTGGCGTGGAGTGGTCCAGCAAGTTTGGAAAAACAGCCGATTATGCACAAGAGGAGGACGAGTCCAAGCACGAGACGCGCTTTGTCGCGGGTATCAGTTTTCGCTTTTAACGTTATTTCCTAGAGCCCGTGCCAGAAACGCGGTGCTTAACCACTGATTAATGCAGAGAAAATCATGATCAAAAAAACACTATCAATCCTTGCTTTAAGCACCTTACCAGCCCTTGTGTTTGCCGCTGGTGAACACATGGGAGGCCACAACATGCCTGCGCATGGTATGGAAGGCCATGACATGTCAACGATGTCGCAAGCGACACCGATCTACGGGCAACCAGGCGATTCGAGCAAAGTGAGCCGTACAATCGAAGTAACAATGGATGACAGCATGCGTTTTACGCCGAGTCAAATAGATGTTAAGCAAGGAGAAACCGTACGGTTTTTCATTAAAAACTCGGGAAAAATCCCCCACGAAATGGTTATTGGCTCACTTAGCGAGCTAAAAGCCCATGCCGCTGAGATGCTTGCAATGCCAGACATGCAGCACACAGACCCGAGTATGATCACTCTAAATCCAGGGCAGCGCGGTGGATTGGTCTGGCAGTTTGATAAGGCAACTACGGTGGATTTTGCCTGCTTGATTCCTGGGCATACGGAAGCCGGTATGGTTGGCAAGATACAAGTTAAATAACCAGTATTTAGCACAGCGTCTGATCGCCTAATTATCGCATTTTTGCGGCCCCTAGAGTGGTATCACTGCCTATGCAATGCTGCCACTCTATCGTTAGTACACACCCAATAGAGTCGACACGAACAAAGCACTAAATAGGCTCTAAAACGGTGTAAATATTTAGTTGATGGCATGCATACACGATTGAAATATCTATTCCTAATATTAAGTATTCTTGTCGCCAACACCGCTATCGCCTCGGAGCGCGGACAAGTCTCAAACCCCAGGGTACAGCACTCTATTTTGGTCAAGCACTCACATCAATCAGCGGATCGATTCGAGGGCTTAGAAAATATGTTTCTTAAGACGCCATTGAGTGAGCGATCGCAAACTAACTCAGTTTTTGGCTACCGAGTTCACCCTGTATCAGGGCAGTGGAAAGGCCATCAGGGTATTGATTACCCCGCACCAAAAGGCACGCCTATTCGCGCCACGGCCCAAGGCAAGATAACTTTTATTGGCGCGCAAAACGGATACGGAAAAGTTATCTTCATCAGCCACGACAATGATTACTCTACGGTCTATGCACATCAAAGCCGTTTTGAAAATGGATTAAAAAAAGGAACCCGCATAGAGAAAGGACAAATCATTGGTTACGTTGGATCAACTGGAATAGCCACAGGCAATCATTTGCATTATGAGCTACGGGTTAATAATCAGCCTGTAGATCCCATTCAAGAGAAACAACAACTGGCCTCCTATCTCCAAAGATAACTGCACTTGGGACGCTCAATTAGTAAGAGTAATTAAGATGGCTCTAACAGTAAAAAAAACCATAATTATCTGTGTAATTAGTATTTTTATGCTTGCCGCCAGTGTTTTTATGTTCGGATCATCGCTGGGTAACAAGTCAGCTTATATTGACCCGTCCGATAAACAGCTCGTGGCCGACGGCAAACAAATCTATGCTAAAAATTGCGCATCCTGTCACGGTGCCAATTTAGAAGGCGAGCCGAACTGGCGGATGCGTCAGGCTAATGGACGCTTGCCGGCACCACCGCATGATGCAACGGGGCACACGTGGCATCATGCCGATGCGCTGTTAATTGAGATTACAAAAAATGGTCTTGTGCCCGGTGTAACCGCTCCAGAGGGCTATGTCAGCGACATGCCAGCTTACAGCGCGACACTCAGCGATCAAGACATACGTGCGGTGCTGGCTTATATTAAGAGCTCTTGGCCCAAGCATGCGTTAGCCAGACAGAAGGAAATCTCTCAGCAGCAAAAGTAAGGTGCTTTGAACCATGCTCTTCTATTTGCAGCCAAAGTAGGACTTAAATAACATGACTAAACACAACGAAAATCCTCATAGCCATCACCACAATGAAGATGTTCCCTCTCTTGCAGCAACGACTGAATTAAATGACCTTGTTTGCGGAATGACAGTAACGAAAAGTTCGCCGCACCACATTGAATATTCAGGTCATGCTTATTATTTTTGCAGCACTAAATGCCTCAGCAAATTTAATCAACAGCCAGAAAAGTATATTAATCCAAGCAAGAACTCTGAAACCTCAGCGGATACGTCTGTACCTGGCTCGACCTACACATGTCCGATGCACCCCGAAATCCAACAGGATCATCCGGGCAGTTGTCCTAAATGTGGCATGGCACTTGAACCTATGATGCCAAGCTTGGATGATGACGATAACCCTGAGTTCAAAGACTTCTCGCGGCGCTTTTGGTCGACACTGCCCTTAACAGTTGTTGTCACAGTGCTCGCTATGTTCGGCCACCAGCTTGGGTGGTTCACTATGGCAACGCAAACGTGGATTGAGCTAGTGCTTTCGATACCTGTAGTGCTGTGGGCTGGACAACCCTTTTTCGTGCGTGGCTGGCAATCAGTTATCAATCGCAGCCCCAATATGTGGACGCTCATTGGCCTAGGAACTGGAGCTGCGTTTATATACAGCACGGTTGCGACCATTGCCCCAGGAGTATTTCCTGAAACATTTATGTCGATGGGAAGAATCGCCGTCTATTTTGAAGCAGCTGTAGTGATTATTTCTCTGACACTATTTGGTCAAATGCTCGAACTGCGAGCTCGCTCACAGACCTCTGCGGCAATAAAATCGCTGTTAGGTCTTGCTCCGAAGACAGCTCGCCGCATTAACACCGATGGCACTGAAGAGGATGTGCCTCTAACACACGTCCATGAAGGCGATCTCTTACGGGTACGCCCTGGCGAAAAAGTACCTGTTGATGGAATAGTTGAAGAAGGCTCCAGCTCACTGGATGAGTCGATGTTGACCGGTGAACCTCTTCCCGTGAGTAAGCGACCAGGCGATAAAGTAATTGGTGCAACCATGAATACCTCCGGTGCACTGGTGATACGTGCTGAGAAAGTTGGCTCGGCAACGGTATTGGCGCAAATCGTGCAACTTGTCGCTCAGGCACAGCGTTCACGTGCTCCAATGCAACGCATGGCCGATCTAGTCGCGGGCTATTTTGTAATGTCCGTAGTGTTCATTGCGTTACTGACATTTTTTGTTTGGGGCTTCTGGGGCCCTCAACCAAGCTGGGTGTACGGATTGATTAATGCCGTTGCCGTATTGATCATCGCTTGCCCTTGCGCATTGGGCTTAGCTACGCCGATGTCGATTATGGTGGCAACAGGACGCGGTGCGACCCAAGGTATCTTGTTCCGTGACGCCGCAGCGATTGAAAATCTGCGCAAGGTGGACACTTTAATCGTTGATAAAACTGGAACACTGACAGAAGGTCGACCCACCTTTAATAAAGCAGTGCCTGTAGAAGGTACTAGTGCTGAGGAAGTCTTACGTCTTGCCGCAAGTCTTGATCAAGGCAGTGAACACCCTCTGGCCGAAGCCATTGTTAACGCCGCTCGTGAACGCGGTATAACACTAAGCGCTGTTAACGAATTTGAGTCCGGCAGCGGTATAGGTGTACGCGGTATAGTCGATACAACCAAGCTGATCTTAGGCAATACGGCCTTAATGCAGCAGGAAAATATCAGCATCGATGCTCTGTCGGTTACTGCAGATGCTCTACGTATGGAGGGTGCTAGCGTTATGTATTTAGCTAGCGATGACCAGTTACTTGGTTTGCTGGCGGTATCCGATCCAATTAAACAGAGTACTCCGGAAGCAGTCAACGATCTTAAAGCGGCAGGAATTCGCGTCATCATGGCAACTGGCGACGGTATCGCTACCGCTAATGCCGTCGCTAAACAGCTTGGGATTGACGAGGTGCACGGCGATGTTAAGCCCGCTGATAAGCTCGATCTTGTCAGCAAGCTGCAATCTGAAGGCCGAATTGTCGCCATGGCAGGTGATGGTATTAACGATGCCCCTGCACTGGCAAAAGCTGATGTTGGCATTGCAATGGGGACGGGTACGGACGTCGCGATGAACAGTGCGCAGATCACGCTAGTCAAAGGTGATTTACGTGGTATATCCACAGCCCGTCATCTTTCAGACTTGACCGTAGCCAACATGAAACAGAACTTGGGTTTTGCGTTCATTTACAACGCTCTTGGCGTCCCACTGGCTGCAGGGGTTTTGTATCCGTTTATGGGTTTATTACTTTCGCCAATGTTCGCCGCGCTCGCAATGAGTCTAAGCTCTGCTTCAGTAGTATTTAACGCACTAAGATTACGCAAATCAAAATAACATAATGTTATTAGATAGCGAGTTGCAGTCATTACTAATTTGTAAAAACTGTAACTCGTTACTTATCACGACTACTGCCTGTTTATAACTCGACAATTCTCGTTAAAATCAATATAAATTTACTGTCGTGGCTATACTCTTATGACCGCAATGTAATGTTAGAGTCATGATCGAGACAGTATTCATAACTTATAATTAACTCACAATTACTGGAGGTCGTTATGAATACAAGAAAACTGTTAGTAGCAATTATTTTTCTAAGCTCAACGCAATTGGCTTTTGCAAGCTCATCAATTGATAATCTTACTCAAAAAAATCAACAAAAAAATATTGAAATCACACAAAAGTATGCTGCGAGTAATAATAAATCAGTACCGGAAATTGTAGATTATAAATATGGAATGCCGATTGATGTAAAAAAACTTATACACGCAACGAAAGACATTAAAACTTGTGGAAACTACAAGAAAATAATGAGCTTCGAAGATTCTCAAGGTGATTTACACGCCGTTCGCTATACGGTATTGGGTAGTTGTCGCCAAAGTGAAGGTTGATGATATTGCTATCAGAGCAGGATTAAATATCTAATTTTCAATTAATGCTATCCGTTCCGATAAAGCATTAAGTAACTTTCATAATTAATACAAAAATAGGTTGTAATTTTATTACAGCCTATTTTTACAATTAATTCACATCAGATACGTCAAGTACGTAGCCAACTCCACGCACTGTCTGAATAAGTTTTAGTTCAAAATCAC
>DATERP010000163.1:0-19386 GCA_035271385.1 Thiopseudomonas sp.
TCGCTGCCTAACAGGCCTGACAGTGCTTTCTTAACATCTTCGATAATATCGTAGATGATGTTGTAGTAACGCATATCGAGGCTTTCTTGCTCAACGATCTTACGTGCACCAGCATCCGCACGTACGTTGAAACCAAAGATAACCGCGTTAGAAGCAAGGGCTAAGTTGGCATCACTTTCAGTAATACCACCTACACCACCAGCCACTATGCATACTTCAACTTCATCGTTACCCAACTCAGACAATGAGCCGCGTAACGCCTCAAGCGTACCGCGCACGTCTGCTTTAATAACGATGTTGAGTACTTTCTTCTCTTCTTGGCCCATGTTCTCGAACATGTTCTCAAGCTTACCGGCATGTGCACGCGCTAACTTAACTTCGCGGAACTTACCTTGACGGAACAGGGCAACTTCACGGGCTTTACGCTCGTCAACCACCACAGTCACTTCATCACCGGCTTCTGGTGTGCCGTCAAGACCTAAGATCTCAACTGGAATCGATGGACCAGCTTCTTTAATCGCCTGACCATTTTCATCCATCATCGCACGCACACGACCGAAGTTAACGCCGACCAGTACCATATCGCCTTGGCGTAAAGTACCGTTCTGCACTAAGACTGATGCCACTGGACCACGGCCTTTATCAAGACGCGATTCAATCACCACACCACGACCTGAAGCCGATGGTGTTGCGCTCAGCTCAAGTACTTCTGCTTGCAGCAAGACTGATTCAAGCAATGCATCGATACCCGTACCGGCTTTCGCAGATACGTGAACAAACTGGGTATCACCGCCCCACTCTTCTGGAATCACATCATGTGCTGCTAGGTCGTTTTTAATACGATCTGGATCAGCTTCTGGCTTATCAATTTTGTTCACTGCAACAATCAAAGGCACGCCAGCTGCTTTAGCATGCTGAATACCTTCAATGGTTTGTGGCATCACGCCATCATCGGCGGCAACCACTAGAATCACAATATCCGTCGCCTTGGCACCACGCGCACGCATCGCAGTAAAGGCAGCGTGACCTGGGGTATCAAGGAAAGTGATCATGCCACCTTCGGTTTTAACGTGATACGCACCAATGTGCTGGGTAATACCACCGGCTTCACCGGTCGCAACTTTAGCGCGACGGATGTAGTCAAGCAGCGAGGTTTTACCATGGTCAACGTGACCCATAACAGTCACTACTGGTGCACGGTGGAATGCTTCACCATCAATTTTTAATGATTCTGCAAACTGCTCTTCAAGTACGTTGTCGCTAACGCGTGATACGCGGTGACCCAGTTCTTCTGCAATCAAAACAGCAGTATCTTGGTCAAGCACTTGGTTGATAGTCACTGGCGAGCCAAGTTTAAACATAAACTTAACCACTTCAACGCCTTTAACCGACATCTGTGCAGCCAATTCAGCCACAGTAATAGTTTCGCCAATATTGACGTCACGTACCACTGGACCCGCTGGACTACTAAAGCCATGCTGATTCGCACGCTTCTTTGGCTTACTGCGATTACGACCACCACGGCGGGCTTGTTCGTCTTCAGAGCGACCCGTCGCTTTTGCTTTCACAGCTGGACGTGGCGCTGCTGCTTTACGATCACGACGATCATCTTCGTCAGGACGTTTAACGGCGCGACGTGCATCGTCTTTCTTACGATCAGGAGCAGGTGCAACCGCATCCACGACCGGCAAGCTGATGTCAGCAGGCGCTGCAGGTGCAACAGTTGCTTGGATCACTGCAGACTCAGGGGTGCGTTTTTCTGCAACTGGCTCAGCTTTAGGAGCAGCAGGAGCAGCAGGAGCTTGAGCCTGCTTAGCTTTGTTTAGTTCTGCGTCTTTAGCTTTCTGCTCAGCTTTAAGTTTAGCCAAATCTTGTTGCTTTTCAGCTTCAATCTCTTCGGCACTACGCTTTACAAAAGTTTTCTTTTTACGCACTTCAACACTGATAGTTTTACTACCTGGAGCACGTAGAGTTGATGTAGTTTTACGCTGCAAAGTAATTTTCTTTGAACCTTCAGCTTTAGGGCTGGTACCTTTTTCTAAAAAGGTTAACAGCTTTTGTTTTTCTGTTTCACTGACTTTCTGGTCAGCACTGGTGTGTGCTAGACCTGCTTCGTGCATCTGCTGCAGTAGACTTTCTACTGGCGTTTTCACTACTTCAGCCAGTTCTTTAACTGTGACTTGCGTCATGAACTTCTCTCCTCAAGCCGCAATGTGCTTATTCAAACCAGTGGGCGCGGGCGGCCATGATCAGCTTGCCGGCACGATCTTCAGTCATGCCTTCGATGTCGAGCAAATCATCAATCGACTGCTCTGCTAGGTCTTCGCGGTTGAGTACTCCGCGTACTGCCAGCTCCACAGCCAGCTCTTTGCTCATGCCCGTTAAATCGAGCAAGTCTTGTGCTGGTTGAATATCAGCCAGCTTTTCTTCAGTTGCTATTGCGCGAGTTAACAAACAGTTCTTCGCACGCGTACGTAGTTCAGTAACGATTTCTTCATCAAAACCGTCAATGTTCAGCATTTCTTCCATTGGCACATAAGCGACTTCGTCGAGGCTGGTAAAGCCTTCATCAACGAGAATCTGTGCTAAGTCTTCCTCGACTTCTAGATCACGTACAAAGAGCTGTAACAGGTCACCCGTCTCTTCTGCTTGACGCGACTGAATATCTTCCTGACTCATTACGTTCAGAGTCCAGCCGGTCAGCTGCGAAGCTAAGCGTACGTTTTGACCGCCACGACCAATGGCTTGCGCCAAGTTCTCTTCAGCAACGGCGATATCCATAGTATGGGTATCTTCATCAACAATAATTGCAACTACTTCAGCCGGTGACATAGCGCTGATCACAAACTGTGCTGGGTTCTCATCCCATAACACGATATCAACACGCTCACCGCCTAATTCACTTGAAACTGCTTGCACACGCGAACCGCGCATACCAATACAAGCACCTTGTGGATCAATACGCTTATCTTTAGAACGCACAGCAATTTTAGCGCGTGAACCTGGGTCACGTGCTGCAGCCATGATTTCAATCAAACCTTCAGAGATCTCTGGAACTTCAATATTGAAGAGCTCCATAATCATTTCTGGCGCAGTGCGCGACAGCACAAGCTGTGGACCACGGTTTTCTGAACGAATGTCTTGTAACAATGCACGTACACGCGCACCAACACGGAAGTTCTCACGCGGAATAATGTCTTCACGCGCCAAAATTGCTTCAGCGTTATTACCCAAGTCAACAATGATGTTGTCGCGGGTGACTTTCTTTACTGTACCAAAAATAATCTCACCGAGCTTGCTGCGATATGCTTCGACAATCTGTGCACGCTCAGCTTCACGTACCTTTTGTACTATCACTTGCTTAGCGGTTTGCGCGGCAATGCGGCCAAACTCAATGGATTCAATTTTTTCTTCAAGGACATCGCCAACGGATGGATTCTCCATACGCTTTTCGGCCATATCAATGGTCATCTGGTGTGCTGGGTCATCAAAGTCGGATTCTTCAATCACTGTCCAGCGACGGAAAGTTTCGTAATCGCCAGTCTGGCGATCAATCACTACGCGCAAATCAACTTCGTCTTCGTAGTTTTTCTTTGTCGCGGTTGCCAGTGCCAATTCCAACGCTTCAAAAATCAACGCTGGTGGTACACCTTTTTCATTGGAGACTGATTCAACAACCAGTAAAATATCTTTGCTCATCGCATGCCTCGCCTTTCGCAAACTGCTGTAGTCGCGGAGTCCGTATTCTTATTCGAAGTTCGGAAGTATATTTGCTTTTTCAATCAGATCGATGGGGAGCAGATATTCGTATTCACCCATCTGCACCACTACATCTTGATCTTCTACTGATCGAATCAGCCCTTGGAAATTACGACGCTCCTCAACGGGAGAACGTAGCCTAATTTTCACCTGCTCACCCACAAAAGCAGCAAACTGCTCAAGGGTAAACAGCGGACGGTCCATACCGGGAGAAGAAACTTCCAACGTATACTCAGAACTGATTGGATCTTCAACATCCATTACAGCACTCAGTTGGCGGCTGACGATTTCACAATCTTCGATAAAAATCCCGTCTTCATGATCAATATAAACGCGCAGCACTGAGTGGCGGCCCTGAGCAACATACTCAATGCCCCAACTCTTGTAACCCAGTGCTTCAATCACTGGCGTCAATATGTCCTGCAACTGTTCCAGCTTGCTCGTCATCCGACCTCCAATGCATGCTGTAGAAATGAAAAATGGGCATAACGCCCATCAATAAAATTGAAAACCAACTGTTAGACCTAATAAAAAGCCCCTTACTAGGGGCTTTTTTATGAATACTTGGTATTTAAAAGCATACTAAAACTCATGCGATCTAAATCTGATGACGAATAGTACAGCGCCACACAGTTATAGTCAAGTTAACACAAATGAAAACGACCCGCTATTGCTAGCAGGCCGCTTTTAATATGGTACCGAGAAGGGGACTCGAACCCCTACAGCCTTTAGGCCACTACCACCTCAAGGTAGCGTGTCTACCAATTCCACCACCTCGGCAAAACTACTCTACATCTACAACAGGTACATCATTTTTTTCTACTTCAGCGGCCTGGCTTTCAACTTGAGGAATGTCTTCAAGCGCAGGTTTTGGCTGAGGCTTTACTTCTAACACAGCTGGATCAGGCAATCCCAACTCTGTAATTGTATTGGCACGGTCTTTAGCATAAAACGCTAAGCCCAAGCTGGTAGCAAAGAACACTGCAGCAAGCACCGCAGTAAAACGACTCAAAAAGTTACTTGAACCTTGTGAACCAAATACAGTACCCGAAGCGCCCGAACCAAACGAAGCACCTGCGTCTGCACCTTTGCCCTGCTGAATCAGAACAAATCCTACCACACCGATTGCAACAACCAAGTGTACAATAATTATGACTGTTTCCAGCATCTTAGTTTCCCGCAGCGCGACAAATCGCACTAAATTCTTTTGCATTGAGGGAGGCGCCACCAACAAGCCCCCCATCGATATCTGCTTGAGCAAACAACTCAGCAGCATTGGCGGCTTTAACACTACCGCCATATAAAATTCTTACTTGCTGTGCAACAGGCGCGCTGTATTGTGCCACATGCTCGCGTATTTGCGCATGTATTTCTTGCGCTTGCTCTGGCGTTGCTGTTAATCCAGTACCAATGGCCCAAACAGGTTCATAAGCAATCACTGCATTAAGCAAAACATCAGCACCAAGCTCAACAAGCACTGCATCAACTTGCTTTTGCACTGTTGCTACAGCTAAACCCGCTTCACGCTCTGCAAGTGTCTCACCAACGCACAGCACTGGTGTTAAACCTGCGGCTTGCGCTGCAATAAACTTGCGGCATATTACACTATCAGTTTCTTCTTGCAACTGTCTTCTTTCAGAATGCCCAACAAGAACCATTGAGCATCCAATATCTTTAAGTTGCAGTGCCGAGGTTTCCCCGGTCATTGCGCCTTCTTCGAGCTGTACAGCACAGTCTTGTGAACCCACAACAATACTGCCCTGAGAAGCTTGAGCAACCGCAGCTTGCAGATGAATTAAACCCGGGAATACCGCCACATCAACTGATGCAGGTAGATCCTGTTCGGCCAACTCATTTAACAACTGCTTGATGCTGGCACGGGTGCCATGCATTTTCCAATTACCAGCTACCAATGGGCGACGCATGTCGAACCTCTTCGCTCAAAGTGGGCGCAGATATTACTCAAGCGCATAAAAACTTGCAAGTAAAATCAACCACATACCGTCTTTACGACTTCAGCTAGACGCTGCGCATGCTGCATCACTACCGCTTCGTCATCACCTTCCACCATCACACGCACTAATGGCTCAGTACCTGACTTACGTAGTAAGACACGTCCACGCCCCGCCATAGCCGCAGTGGCTTCATCACAAGCCGCTTGCACTTGTGCATCAGTGGTTGGATCAACCTCGCCGCCAAAGCGTACGTTAATTAACACTTGTGGTAGCTTCTTCCACGCCAGACGCTCTTTAGCCAAGCTCTGTCCGCGACGGCGCAGAGCCAACAGTACTTGCAGCGCAGCAATAATTGCATCACCAGTAGTGGCATGCTGTGCGCACAAAAGATGCCCTGAGTTCTCACCACCGAGCACCCAGTTACGCTCCTGCATTTCTGCCATCACATAGCGATCACCGACATTGGCGCGTACAAAAGGAATATTGCGTTCTTTAAGCGCTAGCTCTAAACCTAGATTACTCATCAAGGTGCCTACTACTCCTGATCCTTCAGGCAAGCGGTCACGCTCTTGAATATCGGTCGCAATGATATACAACAACTCATCACCATCCACCACGGCACCGGTATGGTCGACCATCTGCACGCGATCACCGTCACCATCAAAGGCAATACCTAAATCAGCACCGTGTTCCACTACAGCTTTTTGCAATGGACCTAAACAAGTTGAACCTACACCATCGTTGATGTTCAAGCCGTCCGGTTGCGCTGCAGTGACAATCACCTCAGCACCCAACTCTTTAAACACACTCGGAGCAACTTTATAGGTGGCACCGTGCGCGCAATCCAAGACTATTTTTAAACCTGAGAAATCTGTACTGGTTGGCACGCTGCTTTTACAGAACTCAATATAACGCCCTGCTGCATCATTCACCCGCGAGGCTTTACCCAACTGCTCTGACTCAACCACAGTCATGGGCATATCAATTAACTCTTCAATCATCTGCTCGACTTCATCCGGTAACTTAGTACCGCGACCCGAGAAGAACTTAATACCATTGTCATAATGCGGGTTATGCGAAGCACTGATGACAATGCCGGCCTCAGCATTAAAAGTGCGCGCTAAGTAAGCCACTGCCGGGGTTGGCATTGGGCCCAGCAGCATCACATCGGCACCTGCAGCTGATAAACCCGCCTGCAGTGCTGATTCAAACATATAACCTGAAATACGCGTGTCTTTACCGATCAAAATACGGCACTTGCCTTGCTTGCGAAAGGCCATACCAGCCGCCCAACCCAACTTCAGCATAAACTCTGGAGTAATTGGATGAGTACCCACGCGACCACGGATACCATCAGTACCAAAATACTTTCTTGTCATGATTTCATTCCTTTGCAGAGCTTTGTACTGCATTAAATATTTTCAGTACATCCATGGTTTGTTCCACATCATGCACACGTAAAATTTTCGCACCGCGCTCAAGCGCCATAACCGCTAAAGCTAGACTGCCATATAAACGCTGATCCACCGGCTGATTCAAGATATGACCAACCATACTTTTGCGTGATACACCAACCAGCAAAGGATATTGTAAATCCAGTAATTCAGGCAAGCGTTTAAACAACTCATAATTATGTTGCGTATTTTTAGCAAACCCAAAGCCCGGATCAAGAATAATACGATCCGTACTGATGCCAGCCTGCACACAAGCAGCAACTCGCTCCTGCAAAAACTCAGCAACCTCTGCCGCCACATCATCATAATGCGGCTCATCTTGCATGGTTTGCGGCTCACCACGCATATGCATCAAACATACAGGCAAACCTGTTGCTGCAGCCGCGGCTAACGCACCCTCGCGCCGCAGGGCACGCACATCGTTAATCAGTCCTGCACCTAAGCGCGCTGTCTCAGTGATCACTTCTGGAGTGGAGGTATCCACCGACACCACAACATCGCACTCACGCGCAATCAGCTCTACCAAAGGCGCAACACGATCAAGCTCTTGCTGCACACTAACTTTTGCCGCACCCGGGCGGGTTGATTCACCACCAATATCAATCAAGCTGGCACCAGCACTGTGCATCTCAATGGCACGCTGCAAAGCAGCTTCAAGCGTATTGTAGCGCCCACCATCAGAAAACGAGTCTGGGGTGACATTGAGAATACCCATAACATGTGCGCGAGATAAATCGAGAGTGCGCTGAGCACAACGCAAAACAGAGTTTGCCGTGACCTGCATAGTCTTGCCTTCTTACTTGTCGTCTATTGAAACGGGCGCTAATGAGCGCCCGTTGGAGTTTTAGTGTTCGCCAGCCGGCCCACCGATAGGTGCATCAGGCCTTTCAGCCTCTGATTTAGGCTCAACATCCGCCGCAGGCGGCTTACCAGCTGAACCACCACCGGTCCAATCTTTTGGCTCGCGTGGCTCACGACCCGACATAATATCGTCGATTTGATCGCTATCAATGGTCTCGTACTTCATGAGAGCCAAAGCCATCGCTTCGAGCTTGTCACGGTTATCGTGCAAAATTTTAGTGGCAGTAGCGTAACACTCATCAATGATTTCACGAATTTCTTGGTCAATCAGCTTAGCTGTTTCACCGGAAACGTTACTCGCACCACCGCCGGAGCGGCCTAAGTAACTTTCGTTCTCTTCTTCAGCGTACAGCAATGGTCCTAACTTCTCAGATAAGCCCCACTTGGTCACCATATTTCGTGCTAATTGCGTAGCACGCATAATATCGTTGGATGCACCGGTGGTAACACCATCAAAACCCAGCGTCATTTCTTCTGCGATACGGCCGCCATACAACGAGCAGATCTGACTGATCAAACCGCGCTTAGACAAGCTGTAGCGGTCTTCTTCAGGCAGGAACATCGTCACACCTAAAGCACGTCCACGTGGGATAATCGATACTTTATAGACTGGGTCATGCTCAGGCACCATACGTCCAACAATCGCGTGACCGGCTTCGTGATAAGCAGTGTTGAGTTTTTCTTTCTCGGACATCACCATCGACTTGCGCTCAGCGCCCATCATGATTTTATCTTTCGCTAACTCAAACTCTTTCATGCCCACTAAACGGCTTTCAGAGCGCGCAGCAAACAATGCCGCCTCGTTCACCAAGTTAGCTAAGTCTGCACCAGAGAAACCTGGTGTACCACGAGCAATCACTGCCGCGTCGACATCATCAGCCACTGGCACTTTGCGCATATGCACATACAAAATTTGTTCGCGACCACGGATATCAGGTAAGCCTACGACTACCTGGCGGTCAAAACGGCCGGGACGCAGCAAAGCTGGGTCCAACACATCCGGACGGTTAGTTGCAGCAATCACGATCACGCCGTCATTGTCTTCAAAACCATCCATCTCAACCAAAAGTTGGTTTAGGGTTTGCTCGCGCTCATCGTTACCACCGCCCATACCGGCGCCACGGTGACGACCGACCGCATCAATTTCATCAATAAAGATAATGCACGGCGCGTGCTTTTTCGCTTGCTCGAACATATCGCGCACACGTGAGGCACCGACACCGACAAACATTTCTACGAAGTCAGAACCAGAAATAGTAAAGAAAGGTACTTTTGCTTCACCGGCAATGGCCTTCGCCAGCAACGTTTTACCTGTACCCGGTTGACCGACCATCAACACGCCGCGAGGAATCTTACCGCCTAAACGCTGGAAGCGGCTCGGGTCGCGTAAAAACTCAACGATTTCGCCCACTTCTTCTTTGGCTTCATCACAACCTGCTACGTCAGCGAGTGTGGTTTTAATCTGATCTTCGGCCAACAAGCGCGCTTTACTTTTACCAAAGCTCATCGGGCCGCCTTTACCGCCGGCACCGCCCTGCATTTGACGCATAAAGAACATCACAATGGCGAAAATAATTAGAATCGGGAAGCTCGCAACCAGTAACTGCATCCACATACTCTGACGCTCTGGCTGCTTACCAACAACGCTGACATTGTTGTCGATTAAGTCACCCATTAAGCCATTATCTTGAATCGCTGGACGCACTGTTTCAAACTCGCTGCCATCAGCACGTTTACCACTGATCACAAAACCATCAACAGTCACCTGCTGCACGCGACCTGACTTGACCTCTTCAATAAAGGTACTGTAGTTCAGCTTGCCGGTATCACTTTGCGAGGTAAAGTTGTTCATTACGGTCACTAGGACAGCAGCGATAACCAACCACAAAAGTAGGTTTTTAGTCATATCGTTCACTTCTATATACCCTCTGCTGCAACAACCGCAACAAAAACGTCAATTACACTCAACAAACTTACTACATATTGACGCTGTGCGTAGGTTTGTCATGTAACAATACATTTAAACACGTCAGTCAAACATCTTCATCAACCGCGTACATACCACGCGCTAATAAATACTGCTCACGGGAACGGTCACGTGATGATGTTGGCTTGCGCATCTGAACTTTATCAAAACGCTGACGCACATCGCGCAAATATTCATCAAAACCTTCACCATGGAAAATTTTAATTAAAAAATCACCACCGGGACGCAGCACTTTGGTTGCCAAATCCAAGGCCAACTCACATAAATACATAGCTGCAGCCTGATCAGCTGTGCGTACACCACTCATATTGGGGGCCATATCAGAAATAACAAGGTCTACAGGCTGACTTCCGACGGCATCCATAATTTCATTGAAGACTTTATCTTCAGTAAAGTCGCCTTCAATAAAGGTCACATCGGCAATGGCTGACATCGGTAAAATATCCGAAGCAATCAGGGTGCCTTTATCGCCAATCACCCGACTGGTCACTTGCGACCAACCACCGGGCGCACTACCCAAATCAATCACCGTCATACCGGGTCGTAAAATGCGATCTTTCTCTTGAATCTCTAATAACTTGTAACTCGCACGCGAACGGTAGCCATCTTTTTGCGCCATTTTGACAAAAGGATCGTCAAAATGCTCTTTTAACCAACGCGAACTACTTTTAGATCGAGCCACGGAATACCTCTTAAGCTTCAGGTCAGGTAAACTACCTACCTTCATTCATGTTACGACTCAGAGGTCGATTATGTCGCTCACACAAGAGCAAAAGAAACAGTTTAAATCCATCGGCCATCACTTAAAGCCGATTGTAACCATTGCCGATAACGGTTTAACCGAAAGCGTACTGGCTGAACTGGATCGCGCTCTCAATGATCACGAACTGATCAAGATTCAACTGCGTGCAGAACGCGATGACCGTACAGCACTGATTGAGCAGCTGTGCGCACAAAGCAGCAGCCTTTTGGTACAAAGTATCGGTAAGGTCGCGTTAATTTATCGCAAAAACCCGCAACCCAATAAAAACCTATCTAACATCTTACGTTACAACAGCTAATCTAAACTGCTGTTTTCCAGTTCCACGAGCGTTACTTAAACGCTCGCGGCTGGACGCTGCATCGGTACCGGCTGAATCACCAACAACAAGCCGCATAAACCCAAAACAATATAGCTGTAAGCCAGCCAATATTGTGCACTGGGCAGCAATGCTTGAATCAGCAAAAAACTACTGCTTAACAGCAACGCTACCAATAACAATTGCCCGCGAATATCTTTAAGCAACTGTTTAGCTGGCAGCACCCGCACCAACACCAACAACTGCAGCACCACGCACGCCAGGGCAAAGCCCACCACGATAGAGCGCGTATACTGTTCAACTTCTTGCACTAAAACACTGGCAAACCCAAGGTGTACCAGTGCTTTAAGCAAAACAAAGTGCAAAACCCAAAGGCCGCCCACCCAAAACACTTGCGCAAACTGCCAAGTGATTGAGCCAGCACGCAAGGGTGCTGCACTAGATATGACGCACCTCAACGATCTCGTATTCGATCACACCGCTCGGCGTTTGTACTGCAACCACTTCACCTTCTTCTTTACCCACTAAAGCGCGAGCAATAGGCGAAGTCACAGAGATTTTACCCTCTTTAAGGTCAGCTTCATCCTCACCAACAATCTGGTAGGAAACGCTCTCGTCAGTTTCAACGTTAGCAATTTCAACGGTCGTACCAAAAAACACTTTGCCTGAGTAAGGAATGGTAGTGACATCGATAATCTGCGCAGCTGATAAGCGCCCTTCGATATCACGAATACGTGCCTCACTCATACCCTGCTGCTCACGCGCCGCATGGTACTCAGCGTTCTCTGATAAATCTCCCAACTCACGCGCAGTGGCAATCGCTGAGGTAATTTGTGGACGCAGTACTGTTTTAAGGTACTTAAGTTCTTCTTCCAAGGCGCGAGCGCCTTGGAGTGTCATTGGATATTTAGTCACGCATTAATTCCCGCATGCAAGTCCTGCAAACGACGCACAGTCTTTTCCGGACCGAATTTCAGCGCCTCGCAAACAGCCTGACCACCAGCCAATGTGGTAGTGAAGTAGATTTTGCGTTGCAGAGCGTTTCGACGAATCGAGAATGAGTCAGCAATAGACTGACGACCCTCGGTGGTATTGATAACTAAGGTTACTTCATCATTCTTGATCATATCAACAATGTGCGGACGACCTTCAGTTACTTTATTAACGCGGCGCACACTGATACCGGCAGCCTCAATAATTTTTGCTGTACCTGTCGTTGCTACAACAGAGAAGCCCAGAGCAATTAAGTCGCGCGCTAAGTCAGCAGCAAAGGGTTTATCCTCTTCACGCACACTGATAAAGGCACAACCGCTGGTGGGTAATACTTCACCGGCGCCCATTTGCGCTTTGGCAAAGGCTTCAGCAAAGCTGTCGCCGACACCCATCACTTCACCCGTCGACTTCATCTCTGGGCCGAGGATCGTATCAACACCAGGGAATTTAGCAAAGGGGAACACTGCTTCTTTCACGCTAAAGAATGGCGGAATGATCTCTTTGGTGAAATTCAGCTCAGTTAAAGTTTTACCCGCCATCACGCGCGCAGCAACTTTGGCCAATGACTCACCAATGCACTTAGAGACAAAAGGCACAGTACGCGAAGCACGTGGGTTAACTTCAATCACGTAGATATCTTCACCCTGTACAGCCATTTGTACGTTCATCAAACCGAGCACGCCCAGTTCAAGCGCCATACGGCTGACCTGATCACGGATCTTGTCTTGGATATGTGCAGGCAACGAGTACGGTGGCAATGAACAGGCTGAGTCACCTGAGTGCACGCCGGCTTGTTCAATGTGCTGCATAATCGCGCCAATTACGACGATCTCGCCATCACAGACCGCATCAATATCCACTTCAATCGCGCTATTGAGGAAGTGATCAAGCAATACTGGGCTGTCATTGGACACCTGTACCGCTTCACGCATATAGCGCTTGAGCTCTTCTTCGTCATAAACGATTTCCATGGCACGGCCGCCCAACACATAAGAAGGACGCACCACCAACGGATAACCAATTTCTTTGGAAGCGGCAATCGCCTCTTCTTCACTGCGCGCAGTCGCGTTTTGTGGCTGCAGTAAACTTAAGCGCTGCACCATCTGCTGGAAACGCTCACGGTCTTCAGCACGGTCAATGGCGTCTGGGCTGGTACCAATAATAGGTACGCCAGCTTCTTCCAAGGCGCGGCAGATTTTCAATGGCGTTTGACCACCGTACTGCACAATCACGCCCACTGGCTTTTCTACACGGACGATTTCTAGTACGTCTTCTAAGGTCACTGGCTCAAAGTACAAGCGATCAGAGGTGTCGTAGTCAGTCGATACGGTCTCTGGGTTACAGTTAACCATAATGGTTTCGTAGCCATCTTCACGCATCGCTAAAGCTGCGTGCACACAGCAATAGTCAAACTCAATACCCTGACCAATACGGTTCGGACCGCCACCCAGAATCATGATTTTTTCACGACTGCTGGGGTTCGCTTCGCACTCTTCTTCATAGGTGGAGTACATATAAGCGGTATCAGTGGCAAACTCACCGGCACAGGTATCAACACGCTTGTACACCGGGAAGACATTCAACTGCTGGCGGCGGCTGCGCAGATTTTTCTCAGTCACGCCCAGCAGATCAGCCAAACGTGCATCACCAAAGCCTTTACGCTTCAGGCGGAACATTTGTGCTGCATCAATCTCGGCCAGACCTGTAGTTTTCAGGCGCTCAGCTTCGCGCACCAAGTCTTCCATCTGCACCAAGAACCAATGATCAATTTTGGTCAGCTCGTAGATCTCATCGCGCGTCATACCAAAACGCATCGCATCAGCCACATACCAAATACGATCAGCACCCGGCACAGTCAATTCACGACGAATAATGCTTTCCGCTTCTGGGTGCTTGATATCCACCTTAGAATCTAAACCATTCACGCCCACTTCAAGACCGCGCAGAGCTTTCTGCAAGGATTCTTGGAAAGTGCGACCAATGGCCATCACTTCACCGACAGATTTCATCTGCGTGGTTAAGCGCGCATCAGCTTTAGGGAATTTCTCAAAGGTGAAACGTGGAATCTTAGTCACAACGTAGTCAATGGCCGGCTCGAACGATGCTGGAGTGCGACCGCCAGTGATATCGTTTTTCAGCTCATCCAAGGTGTAGCCGACCGCCAATTTAGCGGCAATTTTCGCAATGGGGAAACCTGTGGCTTTAGAGGCCAAAGCAGATGAGCGCGAAACACGCGGGTTCATCTCAATCACCACCATGCGACCATCTTTTGGATCGATACCAAACTGTACGTTGGAACCACCGCTCTCCACACCAATCTCACGCATGACTGCCAAGGAGGCATCGCGCATGATTTGATATTCTTTGTCAGTCAGCGTTTGTGCAGGCGCTACAGTGATTGAGTCACCGGTGTGCACACCCATAGGGTCAAAGTTTTCAATCGAGCAGACAATAATGCAGTTGTCATTTTTGTCGCGCACGACTTCCATCTCGTACTCTTTCCAACCGATCAAGGACTCATCGATCAACAACTCTTTGGTTGGCGATAAATCTAGACCACGCGTACAGATCTCTTCAAATTCTTCACGGTTGTACGCAATACCACCGCCCGTACCACCCATGGTGAAACTTGGGCGAATGATGCAAGGAAAGCCGACTTCGCTTTGTACTTTATAAGCCTCTTCCATGTTGTGGGCGATGCCAGAACGCGGGCAAGCTAAGTTGATTGAGCGCATGGCTTGGTCAAAGCGTGAGCGATCTTCTGCTTTGTCGATGGTGTCAGCATTGGCACCAATCATTTCTACGCCAAACTTCTCTAGAACACCTTCGCGCTCAAGATCCAGTGCGCAGTTCAGTGCAGTCTGGCCACCCATAGTTGGCAGCAGCGCATCTGGACGCTCTTTTTCAATAATTTTAGCAACCGTCTGCCATTTGATCGGCTCAATATAGGTCGCATCGGCCATCGCCGGGTCAGTCATGATCGTCGCGGGGTTGGAGTTCACCAAAATGACTCGGTAACCCTCTTCGCGCAACGCCTTACACGCCTGCGCGCCAGAGTAGTCAAATTCACACGCTTGACCAATCACAATGGGGCCGGCGCCGATGATAAGGATGCTTTTAATATCTGTGCGTTTTGGCATGGGATTCTCGTAATATTAGGACAGGGTTGCAGTGGCCAGCTTCACGCCAAAGCCGACGAACATGGCGCCCACTCCACTTAATGCACCGGTGGCCAAGCGTTTACGCTGGCGGAACCATTGGGCTAAGCGGGCGCCGGTAAAAATCAATAGACTCAGATAAATTCCGCTAATGAGCTGCAGAATCAATCCCAGTACTAGAAACGATACACCAGGATGGGCGTAACCTGGATCGACGAACTGGATAAAAAATGAGACGAAAAACAAAATAGCTTTAGGGTTAGAGATACTCAGCAAAAAGGCTTTATGCGTCGGACGTGACGCGGGCTTTTGCTGTTGGATCTCTTCGACCACTTCAGGTGATCGACGCATCGAGCGCGCAGCTGCAATTAGCATATTGATACCCAGCCAGCATAAATACGCTGCACCAAGGTACTTCAAAACTAAAAAAAACATGGGTTCGGTGCGCAACAATGAGGCGATACCGATCGCTGACAAGGTCATCAATACAGTATCACCTAGAAACACACCGCCAGCCGCTTTATAACCTGCAGCTACACCACGCTGGGCCGCTGTTGTGAGGACAAACAATGAGTTGGGTCCGGGCAACAGCACAACAAACACTGTACCCAGGACATAAGTCCACAGATCAGTGATTCCCAAGCTTGGTAGCATCGTCAGCAGCCCTTAAGCGCGCTGCGCCATTGAGGCCACAAAGCGATCAAATAAAGAACTGACATCATTTGGACCTGGGCTTGCTTCAGGGTGACCCTGGAAGCCAAACGCAGCTTTATCAGTGCGCTCAATACCTTGTAGCGTTTGGTCAAACAATGACACATGCGTGGCCACTAAGTTGGCTGGCAAGCTGTCTTTATCTACAGCAAAGCCATGGTTCTGACTGGTGATCATCACCTGCTTAGTTTTTAGATCTTGTACTGGGTGGTTGGCACCGTGGTGGCCGCTGACCATTTTCATGGTACGCGCACCGCAAGCCAATGCCAGTAACTGATGCCCTAAGCAAATACCAAATACCGGAATATCGGTTTGCAAAATCTCTTTGATCGCGGCAATTGCATAATCGCAAGGCTCTGGATCACCAGGACCATTGGATAAGAACACACCGTCTGGGCTCAAGGCCAAAACTTCGCTGGCAGGCGTACGCGCTGGCACGACAGTTAAGCGGCAACCGCGGGCAACCAAGACACTCAGAATATTACGCTTCACGCCAAAGTCATACACCACCACGTGATATGGCAGTTGACCGGCTTGAACTTCTGGGTGACTGTCAGTGAGCAGCTGCCATGGTGCTTTACGCCACTCGTAGATTTTATCAGTGCTGACTTCTTGAGCTAAATCTAAGCCCTGTAAGCCCTTAAATCCTTGCGCCAACTCTAATGCACGCTCTGCAGTGGCATCATCACCGGCTAAGATACAACCGCTTTGCGCGCCTGACTCACGTAAAATGCGGGTCAAACGACGGGTATCAATCCCGGCAATGGCGACAACTTTATTCGCCTTTAAGTAATCACCTAAAGGTTGCTTGTCGCGGAAGTTGCTGGAGAGCAAGGCTAAATCGCGAATAATCAATCCTGACGCCCAAACTCGATCCGATTCTGCATCTTCAGGCGTGGTGCCGGTATTACCGATATGCGGATAGGTTAAGGCCACCATCTGACGAGCATAAGATGGGTCTGTAAGAATTTCCTGATAGCCGGTCATGGCAGTGTTAAAGACCACCTCACCAACGGTTTGACCGTCAATTCCAATGGCTTCGCCGCGAAAAATGCTGCCGTCAGCAAGGGCGAGTATGGCTGGCTTAGTCAAGAAGACCTCCCGTAATTAAGACTGGTATGCACACATTTTTTTCGCAAAAAAGCGGAATGACGTAAGTTGACATCATTCCGCTTTTTATGAATTCATCTGGGCGCACTTCTAGTGGATACACTAAAAATAGATTGTACTGGTTTTTTTCAAAAATCGGAAGCAAACAAACTGATCAATGTAAGTCTAAAACATCTTGCATGTCATACAGCCCAGCTGATTTACCTTCCAACCATTGCACTGAACGTACTGCACCTTTAGCAAAGGTCATACGACTGGATGCTTTATGGGTGATTTCCACCCGCTCGCCATCCGCAGCAAACAAGACAGTATGGTCGCCGACCACATCACCAGCACGCACTGTCGCAAAGCCAATCGTCTCGCGCTCACGTGCACCGGTTTGTCCTTCACGGCCATAGACCGCCACTTTAGCTAAATCACGATTTAACGCTGCAGCCACCACTTCGCCCATACGCAAAGCTGTACCCGATGGTGCATCGACCTTGTGGCGATGGTGCGCTTCAATAATTTCAATATCGACATCATCACCTAAGACGCGCGCCGCAGTGTCCAGCAACTTCAAGCACAGGTTAACGCCAACGCTGAAGTTAGCAGCAAAGACAATAGCAATCTCTTGGCCGGCATCGACCAGCAACTGACGCTCAGCCTCGGAAAAACCTGTGGTACCAATCACCATGGCTTTACCCGCCTGACGACAGATGGCTAAGTTATGCAACGTAACAGTCGGATGAGTAAAATCAATCAGTACATCAAAGTCATCCAGCACGCTGGACAAATCGCCGACTAAATTTACGCCAATACGCCCCACACCCGCCAACTCACCGACATCGGCACCAATCAGCGTGCTTTCTGGGCGATCAATGGCTGCGGTTAATTGCAGGGCTGGTACCGAGCGCACCGCTTCAATTAATGTTTTACCCATGCGCCCTGCGGCACCTACCACTGCAACTCGTAGCATCGTTATTCTTCCACGCTAGTTAAATGAACCAGAGTACGCTGTATCCGCAGCGCACTCTCACACTATGACGACAGCACTGTTACAAGTCGCCGAAAAAACGCTTTACGCCTTCAAACCAACTACTTTTTTTGGGCGAATGTGAGTCATTGCCTTGCAAGCTGACACGGAACTCTTCCAGCAACTCACGCTGACGCTTATCCAGCTTCACCGGCGTTTCTACCGTGACACGGCACATCAAGTCACCAACACCACCGCCACGCACTGGCGTTACGCCTTTACCACGTAAACGGAACAGCTTATTGGTTTGTGTACCCTCGGGAATCTTCAGCTTGACGCGACCATTCAGAGTTGGCACTTCTAACTCACCACCTAAGGCTGCATCCGCAAAACTGATAGGTACTTCACAATACAGATCACGGCCATCACGCTGGAAGATTGCATGCGGGCGTACATTGACCACCACATACAAATCGCCTGATGGACCACCTAAAGTACCCGCCTCACCTTCACCGGTTAAACGAATGCGATCACCGGTATCCACGCCCGCAGGCACTTTAACCGATAAGGTTTTCTCGTCTTCAACACGACCCTGGCCATGGCAGCTGTTGCACGGATCAGTGACCATCTTGCCCGAACCATGACAGCGTGGACAAGTCTGCTGCACCGCAAAGAAACCCTGCTGCATGCGCACCTGACCCATACCGTTACAGGTGGTACAAGTCACTGGAGTGGTGCCTTTTTTCGCACCAGTACCATTACAAGGCTTACAGTCGACTTGAGTCGGGATGCGAATATTTTCTGTGGTACCACGTACCGCTTCTTCTAAATTGAGCTCCATAGTGTAACGCAAGTCACTACCACGTTGCGGGCCGCCACGACCACCGCCGCCACCGCCGCCAAAGAAGTCGCTAAATACATCACCGAACACATCAGAGAAGTTACCGCCACCACCAAAACCACCGCCACCCATTTGCGGATCAACACCGGCATGGCCATGACGATCATAAGCAGCACGCTTATCTTCATCAGATAAGACCTCGTAGGCTTCGTTGGCTTCTTTAAATTTATCTTCTGCATCTTTGTCATCCGGATTGCGGTCCGGGTGAAACTTCATTGCTAGGCGGCGGTAAGCTTTTTTCAACTCTGCGGCAGTTGCGCTACGCTCCACACCCAGCACTTCATAATAATCGCGCTTTGACATCTGTTTTAACTCCGGATTTATGACCTGCCAGACACACCAACGCGGGAACGAGTCCCGCGTGGCGAATCATCACTGCATTACTCTAAAGTCATTGCAGGGCTTAGATTAAAAGGATTACTTTTTATCAGTATCCTTAACCTCTTCAAACTCAGCATCAACA
>DATERP010000164.1:0-4019 GCA_035271385.1 Thiopseudomonas sp.
CAGGCTTTGGCTGTGGGACGTGGGCGTCAGCGTAATCTAGAAAACTGGCCGCGTCCGAAAAAGCGTTAAGTTATACAGAATAAAAAAAGCTGCTGCCCTTTTGCTATGGGGCAGCAGCTTTTTTGTATTAAGGGTGTAACTTGGATTGATTATTTGAAAATATTATTGCGTGCAGAGATTTGTTGATTAATAGTCCAGTAGTCATACAGCACACCGAGTAAGAAGAAGCCGCCTGTGCATAAGTACAAAATGCCCGTGATCCATTTGCCCTGATACATGCGGTGCACACCGAACACACCCAGAAAAGTTAATAAAATCCACGCTAAGTTATAGTCAATCCGGCCGCTATGAAAACGTAAGCTAGCTTGACGATCCATGCTGGGGATTAAAAATAAATCAATGATCCAGCCAATAAAAAAAAAGCCTAAGGTGAAAAACCAAATAGTTCCAGTGATGGGTTTACCGTAATAAAAGCGGTGAGCACCCATAAATCCGAAAATCCAGAGTAAGTAGCCGATAACAGGTGTATGGCTATCTGTATCGTAGCGCATAACAAATATCCTTAATGTGTTCAGTAGCGATAAGACCCTGAACAAGGCAAATAGTTGCTTAGCAAGTTAATGCTCAATCCCAGTAGTTGATTTGAGTTGCTGTTCAATAGCATTTTTGAGTGGGCGTCGTAAACCGCATATAAAGGCCAGTTCAGCCGTAACAAATAATGGGCCTATAGCTAATCCCATGACATCGTCAACGAAAGCAGGTTTACGCCCTTCGTAATAGTGGCCAATAAACTGAATAACCCAGCCCAAGACTAAGCCACCTAATCCCCAGGCAAGCCATTGTGCTGTGGGTAGGAGCGTACACTGCTTAGCTAACCATAAAGATAATGTAAGAAACACGCCCATGGCTATACCTAAGCGAAGATCTAATGTTACGTAAAAGACCGTAGCGGCTGTTGCAACTATTAAGGCTGGTGAGAGCCAGAGTCCATAGAGCGTAACTCCAGGCTTTGATAATAAAATAGCTAACGCAGTAACAATTAAAGGTACGCCGATAAAATGGGTCATAATATTACGTTGATCTTGGTGGTAAGCAGCATACTGAGCTAAATGATCGGTTAGAGTTTTCATTTTTATCCTCACTTGCAGTATGAAAGCAGCAATGAGACATCATAGTAGCTAAAAAGCCACTGTAAACAGGGGGAGAGTTTAGAGTTTTACTAACTGTTGCTGAAACAGCTCAGCCAACAAGGTATTGTGCGTCGTTATCTAGGCCTATGTTTTGAGTTTGCGAGCATAGGGGGTGGAATATTTTACGAATTATCATGGGTTGAATATGAAGTTTCGAGCGTTATTATGTTTTGCTTTATTGTTATCTGGCTGCTCTGGCCTGAAATTTGATGATAGTTATCAATCTGTGGGGCAGGACAGTCGCGTACAGTTTATTGTTCTGCATTATACTGCCAGTGATTTGCCGCGCTCCTTGCACGTGCTCACACAAGATGAAGTGAGCAGTCATTATTTAATAGCTGAACAACCGGCTACTATTTATCGCTTGGTCGATGAGAATCGCCGTGCTTGGCATGCCGGTAACAGTCAGTGGAATGGACGTACTTGGCTGAACTCCAGTTCCATTGGGATTGAGATGGTCAACAAAGGTTATACCGATACGCCAGAGGGCAGGGCATGGCAGCCATGGAGCGAGCCGCAAATCGATGCCTTAGTATTATTACTTAAAGATATTATGCAGCGTCATGGTTTAACTGCGCAGCATGTGATTGGTCATAGCGATATCGCACCACAGCGCAAAGTGGACCCAGGTCCAGCCTTTCCATGGGAGCGTTTAGCGCAAGAAGGTTTGATTCTTTGGCCTGACGCACAAGCAGTAGCGCAGTACCTGGCGACCTTTACTGAGCAGCTACCTTCTATAGAGTGGTTTCAACAACAGTTAGCCCAAGTTGGTTATGCGGTACCTGAGCATGGTGAGCTGGATGACGCGACCCGTAATGTGATTGCAGTCTTTCAGATGAAATACCGTCCTGAATTATATGATGGCGAACCTGATGCGCAAACCGCAGCCATGCTCTTAGCCTTGACCACCCAAATGAGCCGCCAACCCTAGGAGCGCTTTGCATGTTAAATGGTTTATGGCTGAGTTTCTTTATTGTTGCCAGTGTTGCGGGGTTGGTACGTTGGGTGGGTGGCGACCCGGGCGTCTGGGCTGCCATGGTAGAAAGCCTGTTTACTATGGCCAAGCTGTCGGTTGATGTGATGCTGCTGCTGTTTGGTACACTGACACTCTGGCTGGGCTTTCTAAAGATTGCTGAAAAAGCCGGTTTAGTTGATCTGCTAGCTCAGTTGCTCGGTCCGCTATTTGCCAAGCTGATGCCCGAAGTGCCCCGCGGTCATCCGGCCTTGGGTTTGATTACTCTGAACTTTGCCGCCAACGGTTTAGGTTTAGATAATGCTGCGACACCGATTGGCCTCAAAGCGATGCGAGCCCTACAGGAGATTAATCCTTTAGCTCACACTGCGAGTAATGCGCAAATCTTATTCTTAGTACTCAATGCGTCTTCACTGACCTTGCTGCCTGTCACTATCTTTATGTATCGCGCACAGCAGGGTGCTGCTGACCCAACCTTGGTGTTTTTACCCATCTTAATTGCTACCAGTGCATCCAGTTTAGTGGGACTGTTATCAGTAGCCTTGATGCAACGCCTGCGTATTTGGCATCCTGTGGTTTTAGCCTACTTTATACCTTGTGCTGTATTGCTCGGTGCATTTATGGCAGTACTGGCCACCTTAAGTGCAACTGCGTTAGCCAGTTTGTCGTCCTTACTCGGCAACATGACATTGTTTGGCATCATTATGAGCTTTCTGATCTTAGGTATGGTGCGCAGAATACCTGTGTATGAAACCTTTGTTGAAGGCGCTAAAGAAGGCTTTGAGGTGGCTAAAGACTTGCTGCCTTACTTGGTTGCCATGTTATGTGCGGTTGGTGTGCTGCGAGCTTCGGGTGCACTGGAGTTTGGTTTAGATGGTATTCGCTGGTTAGTCGAGTGGCTGCAATGGGACACGCGTTTTGTTGATGCTTTACCGACAGCGCTGGTGAAGCCGTTCTCTGGTAGTGCTGCGCGCGCTATGCTAATTGAAACCATGCAAAGCCAAGGCGTCGATAGTTTCCCTGCATTAGTCGCCGCTACTATTCAAGGCAGTACCGAGACAACCTTTTATGTATTAGCGGTTTACTTTGGTGCGGTTGGTATTCGACGTGCGCGTCATGCGGTTGGTTGTGCATTGCTTGCTGAGCTGGCTGGCGTGATTGCTGCAATCAGCGTGTGCTACTGGTTCTTTGGTTAATGGCTATATAGGGGGGAGTGACTATGTTGTGGAAAGTTATCAGTGGCACAGCACTATTAGTTGCCTGCAGTGCTTGTGCTGCACCTTTACCTGAGCATGATCCGGCTATGGCTTGGATTGATGTGCCATCACAGGCAGGACATCAACTATCAGCGCAGCGTCTTGACGGTAATAAGGTTAATGATGCACGCTACTATCAAGTCAGTCCTGGTGAGCATAAGCTGCAGGTGCGTTTAACTTATGATCGTGGTGGTAATACTAGAGGCGATAGTGAGCGTCATTGTCGAGTAGAGCTTGTCTACAGTGATTATCAGGCAGGGCAGCGTTATAGTATTCGTGCCTTAGCTAAAGGCTGGACTGTTAGAGCGTGGCTATATAGTGGTGATGGCCAGCGTTTGACTGAAAGTAAACCTATACGCTGTGGCTCTCAATATTGAGTCTTTAAAGATAATTCAATTATCTATGAAAAAGGGCTTTACAGCCTCTGTAAAGTCTGTAGAATACGCACCTCGTTAGGCGAACAAGGTTTCACAGCTTAACGTAAGAGTTTGATTTTTAAGGAAATAACTTAAAAAATAAGCTTGACAGGTTCGCAGTGTTCTGTAGAATACGCGGCCTACCAGAGAGGTTCGAAAGAGTCTCAACGGTAACAAGGAGTTT
>DATERP010000165.1:0-2553 GCA_035271385.1 Thiopseudomonas sp.
CCTTGGTCGCTATGAAACATAACGCCTTTAGGTTGTCCACGGCTTTCATAGGCCATTTTAAGCGCCTTACTGGTCAGCTCACTGTCGGGCGATAATGACATCGCCCAACCAATAGGCTTGCGTGCAAATAAATCCATAACCACTGCTAAGTAAGCCCAGCGCTGTCCTGTCCAGATGTAAGTAACATCACCACACCAAACACGATTGGGCTCGTCAGGATTGAACTGACGATCTAATTCATTCGATATCTCAACATGCTCATGACCTGTTTTCTTGTATGTATGGCTAGGGATCTGGCAGCTGATAAGCCCCAGCTTCTTCATCAGTCGCCCAGCGCGATAGCGGCTTAAGGGAACATCTTGATCCGTTGCCATTTGCGCAATACTACGCGCACCCGCTGAGCCTTCGCTATCCTCAAAGAGTTTTATGATTTTGGCTATTTCTATAGCTTTTACGACACATACGGGCCTTTTTGAACGTTGTTTCCAGTACTTAAAGCTGCTGCGATGTATGCCAAATACCTCGCAGAGCGTGCTCACTGGGTAGCTCTTCTTGAGTTTCTCGACTAACGAGAACTGTTCAGGGAGTCCGACATCAAGAGAGCTGTAGCCTTTTTTAAGATGTCTTTTTCCATCTCAATCCGACGAATACGATTTTCAAGCTCACGAATCTTGAGTTGATCGGGCGTCATTGGCGTTGCTTTTGGGCTTTCGCCGTTGCGCTCTTGGCGCAGCTGACGAACCCATTTGTCCATGGTCGAGTGACCGACATTCATGGCTTCTGCCGCTGCTCGAATACTGTAGTTTTGATCGATAACCAGCTGGGCTGCTTCGAGTCGGAATTCAGGGCTAAAATTACGTTTTGGTCTGGTTTTCATACTGTCACCTAATTGCTGTCTGGTGCATGGTAGCACCTCTAATTAGGTGGCCAAATTCACTATGCCACTACATTGTCACTGCCGTATAGGCAGCTCAGAAACCCAAACAGACTCTAGCTAGTGTGGTTTGAGTAACTTTTAATCAATAGGTTTTTTGTGTTTTATGCTATATTGTAATGACAACTGTCATTGCAGAGGTGAGCTATCATGGCCAGCATTAATATTAGAATTGATGAAGAGTTAAAAGATCGTGCTTTTGCAGCACTAGAAACGCTAGGTGTTACACCTTCCGAGGTTATTCGGCAAACCTTGGAGTACATCGCCAGTAGCGGCAAGCTTCCATTTAAAAATGAAATATTGACTAATGATGAGGCTGATTTACTCGCTCTGGTTCGTGAGCGCTTAAGTAATCCTTTAACGCCTATAGAGGTCAATATTGATGACCTATAGGCTGCAGTTTGATCCACGAGCATTAAAAGAGTGGAGCAAACTCGGACATACGGTTAAAGATGCTTTACGCAAAAAACTAAAAAAAGTCCTTCAGGCGCCGCGAGTGGATAAGCATAAGCTGGTAGGGTTTGCTGATTGCTATAAAATCAAACTAAGAAATGATGGGTATAGGCTTGTTTATCAAGTCAAAGATGATGCACTCATTGTGCTAGTGATTGCTATTGGTAAGCGAGAAAACAGTGCTGCATATGAGGCTGCACAAGCTAGGCTTGATTGATATTTATATTACGTAACGTTACTTGAGGATTACGCTATGACCTCAAAAAAGAAACTCCTAATCATCGCGCACGCGCCGTCTGATAACACTCAGCACTTGCGCGATGCTGTGCTAAAAGGCGCTTCTCATCCCGATATTGAGAATGTCGAGGTGGTGATGCGTGCGCCGCTAGAAACCCAGCCAGAAGATATTATTGCCGCCGATGCCATTATTTTGGGTACCACCGAAAACTTTGGCTATATGGCCGGTCTGGTGAAGGACGTTTTTGACCGCTGTTTTTACCCCTGTCTGGAGCACACAGAGGGTATGCCTTTTGCATTTTATATTCGCGCAGGGCTTGATGGCACGGGTACGCGCAAAGCGATTGAAAGCATCACGCATGGTTTGCGTTGGAAGTTAGTGCAAGAGCCGTTGGTGTGTAAAGGTTCTTGGGATGAGGCATTTTTAGCGCAGTGCGAAGAGCTGGGTTTGTCGATGGCGGCGGGTTTGGAGGCGGGTATTTTTTAATGTTGGACTAGTCCATCGCCGCATATCAGTACGGCGATGGTATTTTGGTTAAGCCTTATAAAGTCATATAAATGCCAGTCGGCTTGCCTTGTTGATTGAGCTCAAGCACTTGCAAGCTGCCTTTTTTCTCTGGGCCCATGCCCGGTGAGTTCAGTGGCATACCCGGTAAGGCGAGGCCTTTAATATCGGGTTGTTCGGCCAGCATTTTATGAATCGCTGCGACCGGCACATGGCCTTCCACAACATAGCCTTCGATTTCTACTGTATGGCAACTCGCCGCTTGTGCGGTGCCTAAACGCTGCTTTACAGGAGTCATATTGTGATGATCAATCATGCTGACGTTAAAGCCTTCATCCTCCAAATAATGCGCATACTCAATGCAGCAGCCGCAATTAGGGTCTTTGTGCAGGGTGGCATTGAGCGGTGCGGCAAGCAGATTGCC
>DATERP010000166.1:0-16466 GCA_035271385.1 Thiopseudomonas sp.
TGCAGCATACGGGCACGATAGGCCATAACTGCGGCAGTACAGACTGCTAATAAGCCGGCTGGTAATACCCAAGGCGTGACTTTCAGCGACAATAACGCTGCAATACCGCCTAGTAAGCCTACCAGTGCGTAAGTGCGTATACCGGCTACCCGTTCACCGGATTTCTGTTCACGTGTTGCCCAGCCGCGCTGTAGGCCGGTGAGCGCGCCCAGCAATAAGGCAGTCGTGAGCTGGATAATCATTTGTTGTTCGCTGACAAATTGTTCGGCAATACTTTCCATGAGGGACCTTACTTGTGCGAATTTGGCAGAGTCTTATATTGTATTATTATTCACCGTAAAGCTAAGCCAGTCAGGGCCATCTGGCTAGAGTTTAGGTGTTTAAAATAAGCGTGCTAATAGGGCAGGGACAGCGGTTTCAACGCGCAAAATACGCTCACCCAATTGCACAGGCTGTAAACCTGTCTTGATTAGCATATCCACTTCATATGGAATCCAGCCGCCTTCAGGGCCAATGGCTAGGGTGACGGGTTCACTTAAACCTCTGGGGCACTCAGGATAATCACCTGGATGAGCGACTAAACCGCGGGTATTAGCGACCAGAGCAGGCAGTTCATCCTCAACAAAAGGCTTAAAGCGTTTGGCCAAAATCACTTCTGGCAACACAGTATCGCGAGCTTGTTCCAGGCCTAAAATTAACTCAGCCATGATGGCTTCAGGTTTTAAAAACGGCGTTTGCCAAAAACTTTTTTCCACGCGATAACTGTTAATTAACACTAATTTATCCACACCCATACTGGCAATGGTTTGCAAGGTGCGGCGCAGCATCTTCGGTCGCGGTAAAGCCAGCAGCAGAGTAATTGGCAGTTTCGCGGGTGGCGGGTCAAGGAGTTCGACTTGCAGTTCAGCGTATTGTGCATCAATGGCGAGCACTGTGGCTTGGCCTTGCAGTCCAGCTAAACGTCCAGCGCGCAGCTTTTGGCCAACGCTGGCTTGGTTAACAGTGTTGAGGTGGTGTAAGCGCCGATCGCTAATGCGAACGCGGTCAGCACTGATAAAGTCAGCATCGTGCAGCAGCAGTAAATTCATGGTTGCACTGAGGGCGTGTGTTCGTCGTCATTGTCAGCAGACTCTGTTGCAGTCGCCGTTTGAGTCTCACGCTCTTTTTGAATCAAACTGCCAAATAAGACGCCCACTTCAAACAGAAACCACATCGGAATAGCGAGTAATGTTTGCGAAAAAACATCGGGAGGTGTCAGTAACATGCCGACCAGAAAGCAGCCGACAATCACATAAGGACGGCTTTTGCGCAGGGTGGCAACATTGACGAGGCCGATCCACACTAACAAAAAAGTCGCTACGGGGATTTCAAAGGCTACGCCAAAGGCAAAAAACAGGGTTAATACAAAGTCTAAATACTGACCAATATCGGTCATCATTTCGACTCCTTGTGGCGTTACGCTGGCAAAAAAGCCAAACATAATTGGAAACACCACAAAGTAAGCAAAGGCCATCCCCGCATAGAATAAAAACACGCTGGCAATCAGTAAAGGTACCGCGATACGTTTTTCATGCTTATACAAGCCTGGCGCAATAAAACCCCAGATTTGCTGCAAAATCACCGGCATGCTGAGAAACAGCGATACCACCATGGTGAGCTTAAAGGGCGTTAAAAACGGTGAGGCCACACCCGTGGCAATCATAGTCGCGCCTTCTGGCAGATAAGCACGCAGTGGTGCTGCAACTAAGGCATAAATATCTTGCGCGAAGTAAAACAGTCCAGCAAAAATCACCAACACTGCTACCACGCAGCGCAATAAGCGCGTGCGTAGTTCAGTGAGATGGGCAACCAAGGGCATGCTGGCGTCGGGCTGCTGCGGTGTACTCATGAGGATTGCTCTTTATCAGCTTGAGTGCTGTCTTTAATCAGGGTATCGAGTGGCTTATCGCTGAGTACTTGCTGCGCCTTTGCGGCGGTTTCTTTGAGTATTTTGCGCTCTTTTTCGAGAATCTCTTCGTTGCGCAGTTCGCGACGAATATCATCTGCCCCCAGCTCGCGCTCCACATCTTCTTTGATGGAGTTAAAGCCACGCTTGATACGCCCCAGCCATAAGCCAGCCACTCGAGCAGCACCGGGTAAACGCTCAGGACCCAGCACTAGGAGGGCCACTACAGCAATGAGCAGCAGTTCAGAAAAGCCGATATCAAACATGGGTTAGCTCATTTTTTAGCTGAAGGATCTTCAACGTGCTCTGCTTTGGCATCAAAGGTTTGCCCTGTTGCTTCAGTCTTTTCTACCGTTGGTGTGGGTTTGTCTTCAGTGCTGTCGACTGCTTTTTTAAAGCCTTTGATGGCATCACCTAAGTCACTACCGATGCCTTTCAAACGCTTAGTACCAAAGAGTAAAACCACGATGGCTAAAATAATCAGTAATTGCCAAATGCTAATGCCGCCCATAATGTGTACTCCGAAAAATAAATAATTAAGAGGGTGTGCGAGCTGCTTTTTCAGCATGCCCGGATAAACCAAAACGGCGCTCAAGCTCTGCTAGTACCGCTTGCGGCTCTAAGTCTAAAGCAGACAACATGACTAAAGAGTGAAACCACAAGTCAGCGGTTTCATAAATCACGTCATCGTTATTTTTTGAGTGCGCAGCATCTTTGGCGGCAAGAATGGTTTCGACTGCTTCTTCACCGACTTTCTCTAGGATTTTGTTCAGCCCCTTATGATGCAAGCTGGCCACATATGATGAGCTTGGATCAGCGTCTTTGCGCGATTCAATCACTTGCGCTACGCGGCGTAATATATCGTCAGTCATTGGTATCAGCCTTAATAAATATCATTCGGGTTTTTTAGCACAGGCTCAACTGTTTGCCATTGGCCATCGGTTAATACGCGATAAAAGCAGCTGTGGCGGCCAGTATGGCAGGCGATATCACCGATTTGCTCAACTTTGAGGATAATAACATCAGCGTCACAGTCGAGTTGCACTTCATGCAGTTTCTGAATGTGTCCGGACTCTTCGCCTTTGCGCCAGAGTTTTTGGCGCGAGCGTGACCAGTAAATGGCGCGTTGTTCTTGCACTGTGAGTTCTAGTGACTCACGGTTCAGCCACGCGACCATTAACACGCGATTAGTTTTATAATCCTGGGCGATGGCGGGAATTAAGCCTTTTTCGTCCCATTTAATAGCGTCTAACCAGTTGCTCATAGTGTTCTCAATCAATATTAATAAATAAGTGGCTTATCGGCGGCTGTTGTTAGCGGCGCAGTACCAGTACTAAGCCTGCACCAAGCATCAACCAAGCCGGCCAGGTTGCCAGCTCTGCCGTCAGTCCTAATTGTGCACTGCCGACTAATAAGCCTGCGCCCACTACTTTATACAGCCAGACTTGCGAGCTGTGCTCTTGCACCGGTGCTGCGCTGAACTTTTCTACGCTATCACGCAACATATTGGCCACATGCGGTAGCTTTTCAAATTGCTGCTGCAGGTTACCCAGTACATGCTTGGGCATATAACGCTCACGCATCCAGCGCTCAAGGTACGGCTGGGCGGTGCTCCATAAATCTAAATCCGGATACAGTTGGCGACCTAAACCTTCGATATTCAGTAAGGTTTTTTGCAATAACACCAACTGCGGTTGCACTTCCATATTAAAACGGCGTGCCGTATTAAATAAATGCAGGAGCAAATGGCCAAAAGAAATATCTTTTAATGGACGCTCAAAAATTGGCTCACAGACAGTACGAATCGCCGCCTCAAACTCATTGACTCGAGTATCGCTGGGCACCCAACCGGAATCAATATGCAGTTGTGCAACTTTGCGGTAATCACGCTTAAAGAAGGCTAAGAGGTTACGTGCTAGGTAATCTTGGTCTTCCGGTGTGAGTGAGCCAATAATGCCGCAGTCAATCGCTATATATTGCGGGTCCCACGGCGTACGGGTGCTGACAAAAATATTGCCTGGGTGCATATCCGCATGGAAAAAGCTGTCACGAAACACTTGGGTGAAAAAGATTTCCACGCCACGTTCCGCCAGTTTCTTTAGGTCAGTGCCTTGGTCAGTTAAGGTCGCCATATCAGTGACGGCTACGCCATAAATACGTTCCATCACCAGCACTTTCGGGCGGCTCAATTGCCAGTAAATTTGCGGCACATAGAGCAAAGGTGAATCGATAAAGTTACGGCGTAATTGGCTCGCATTGGCGGCTTCGCGCAGTAAATCTAGCTCATCATAGATGGTCTTTTCGTAATCGCTGACCACTTCTTTAGGGTGTAAGCGCCGCGCCTCAGGTGACATGCGCTCAACCAGACTGGCGAGCAATAACAGCCAGGCAATATCTTGGGCAATCACGGGTTTAAGACCGGGGCGAATCACTTTGACCACCACATCTTCGCCGGTTTTTAGGCGGGCCGCATGCACCTGTGCAATCGAAGCAGACGCCAATGGCGTACTGGAAAAACTACTGAAGATTTCGCTAATGGGCGCGCCCAGTTGCTCTTCAATCAGCTGCATGGATTGTTCCGACGAAAAAGGCGGCACTTGATCTTGTAGTTTAGCCATTTCGTCGGCGATATCTGGCGGCAGTAAGTCGCGGCGCGTGGATAAGATTTGCCCGAACTTCACAAACACCGGGCCTAAGTCTTCCAGTGCTAAACGTAAGGCTGCACCCCGCTCGAGCGTCGATGCACTACGCGGCAACCAACGCCAAGGCATGAGTATTTGCAGAGCGCGCACATATAAAGGTAAGGGCAGGGCAAAGACTAAATCATCCAAGCGATAACGAATGGTGACCCGCAGAATGCGCCACAGGCGGCGGATAGCAAGCAGCTTCATAGAGGCGTTGGGTTCCGTTTAAGTAAAAGCGCAATGCGCGCATCCAAGCGATCTAAATTCAGCTTGAGTTGATCGATTTCGTTAAAGCGCGTTTGTGCTTCAAGACGGCCTACCAGTGTGCGAGACTCTTCAGCTAAATAATCCGCTGCATTGAGATGCAAGCTGCGCGCGGATTGTTTCGCCCAAGCACTGCGGCTGCGTAGATGACTACTCACCAATGCAGTGCCCAATGGCCCAAGCCAGCGTGACACTTCATATTCCCAGTCGAGTTCCAGGCTTTGTAGAATCTCAGCCAAAGTCATCAGTAATCCACTGTTACCGTCGAGACTGACGTCAGGGTGGTGTAGCACACTGGTTTTATCGGCACTGGTGGCCAGTTTGAGCAACAGACTGGCCGGTGCAGTTAAGGTGCAGTCAGCTGGCGCATCCCAGTGTTGAGCTAATTGAATACCGTCATTGAGCACAATTAAATACACCCTAGTGGCGGGCAGCGTGCAAGCAATGGCAATCACTTGTCCAGCTAAAGGCGCTAAGCGCGTTTGCGCGGTGCTGTCGAGTTTAAGCACACGATTGAGGGCCGTTTCGGCACTGGCCAAAGCGAACTGCATGATCATTAGGGCTTAATTCCACGGTGCAGAGCGACAATACCACCGGTCATATTGTGGAAGGTGATGCGCTCAAAACCGGCATCGGCCATCATGCCTTTTAAGGTTTCTTGATCGGGGTGCATGCGAATCGATTCAGCTAAGTAGCGGTAGCTGTCAGCATCATTGGTAATCAGTTTGCCGGCCAATGGCATAAATTTAAAAGAGTAGGCATCGTAAAATTTGGACAACAATGGATTGCTGGGCTTAGAGAATTCCAGAATCAATAAACGACCACCGGGTTTCAGCACGCGCAGCATGGAGCGCAGTGCATCTTCTTTATGGGTGACGTTACGCAGACCAAAAGCAATGGTGACCACATCAAAGTGATTGTCGGGGAAGGGCAGTTTTTCCGCATCCGCTTGCACAAAGCTGATATTGCCGGATACGCCTTGATCAAGTAGTCGATCACGACCGACTTTGAGCATGGAAGCGTTGATATCGGCCAGTACCACTTCACCCTCTGGACCCACGAGGCTGGAGAACTTACGCGCTAAGTCACCGGTACCACCGGCAATATCCAACACTTTATTACCGCGACGTACGCCGGATAATTCAATGGTAAAACGCTTCCATAAACGGTGCATGCCACCTGAAAGTACGTCATTCATAATGTCGTAACGGGCAGCGACTGAGTGGAAAACTTCGGCTACTTTGCCGGCTTTTTCGCTTTCAGGTACGTTTTTAAAACCAAAGTGGGTGGTTTGCTCGTTTTGGTTCGGCTGATCTGGATTGCTCATAACACTTCACCTTAGACAGATTACTGAGCATTCTAATACCCACAGCGCGGTTTGTCTTGAAGGGAGGACAATTCGTAGCAATATCATTGGTTTAACTGTGGTTAAAATGGCTTAACTGAGCAGATGTAGAGGATAACATGAGCACAATAGTGATCGAGCGCGAACATCGTTTAGGTTATGCCGGTGCCCGCGAACAGGCGCAACATCTAGCTGAGCGTTTGGCGCAGAAATATAAGGTCAGTTATCACTGGGATGCGGATACTTTGCTATTGCAAAGGCGTGGTGCGCAGGGATCGGTGCAGGTGGATGCCACACGAGTCTATGTCAAATTAAAGTTGGGAGTGTTGTTAGCACCTCTGGCCAACATCATAAAAGCTGAGATGGAACAGGCGTTGGATCAGCGCTTAGGTTAACACGCGGACCACTTAGAGCATTAAGCGTACAACTGATTCGCTGGGGTCGCGTGATTGTCCAGCAGCACTGAGGGCAGCTAAATAATCCTGCCAGAGTTGTGCTTGCTGTGTACCTAACTGGTGCAAGTAGTTCCAAGTAAACAAGCCTGTGTCATGGCCGTCATCAAAGGTCAGTTTCAGGGCGTAATTGCCAGCGGGCTGCACTTGAGTGATGGCGACATTGAGCTTGCCGTGTTGCAGAATCGGATTGCCGTGTCCTTGCACTTCAGCGGAAGGTGAGTGCACACGTAAAAACTCAGCGGGTAAAGCAAAGTGCTGGCCATCGGCGTAACCGAGTTCCAGGGTTTGAGAGCTTTTATTGAGTTTGATACGTGTTGGAATCAGCATAGTTATCTCGTAAATAGTAAGTGTTGGCGCAGCAAGGTGCGCCAACACTTACAGCGACTTATAAAATATAACGCGATAAGTCTTCGTCTTTCGCCAGTTCGCCTAAATGCTCATCAACATAAGCAGCATCCAGTTCTAGGGCATTGGTGCTGTACTTCTCTGCCAGTTCAGCGGCGTCAAAGGACACTTCTTCCAGCAAACGCTCAAGTAACGTATGCAAACGACGGGCACCGATATTTTCGGTTTTCTCGTTCACTTGCCACGCAATTTGCGCAATACGCTCGATACCGCTTTCGGTAAACACCACATTCAGACCTTCAGTGGCTAACAAGGCAATATATTGCTCAGTGAGCGAGGCATCAGGTTCGCTAAGAATGCGCTTAAAGTCATCTGGGGTCAGGGCTTTAAGTTCCACGCGAATCGGTAAACGACCTTGCAGTTCCGGCACTAAATCGCTGGGTTTGCTGAGGTGGAACGCACCGGAAGCAATAAACAAAATATGGTCAGTTTTCACCATGCCCAGTTTCGTATTGACCGTACAGCCTTCAATCAGCGGCAGTAAATCACGCTGCACACCTTCGCGCGATACATCGGCACCGCCGGTATTGCCGCGTTTGGCAATCTTGTCAATTTCATCGAGGAAGACAATACCGTGTTGCTCAACTGCTTCGAGGGCACGGGCTTTGATATCGTCTTCGTTGACTAAGCGCGCAGCTTCTTCATCGCGAATCAACTTCAGAGCTTCATCAACCCGCATTTTGCGGTTTTTAGTTTTGCCTTTATGCATGCCGGAGAACAGGCTTTGCAATTGGCTGGTCATTTCTTCCATGCCCGGAGGGGTCATGATTTCGACGCCAACTGGCGCTTCGGCCACATCAATATCAATTTCTTTATCGTTGAGTTGGCCTTCACGCAAACGCTTGCGGAACAGCTGGCGTGTGCTGGAATCAGTGCGCTCAGCTGTATCCTCACCGCTAGAGCGCGCAGGTGGCAATAAAGCATCGAGAATACGATCTTCTGCCGCATCTTCAGCTTTGCTGCGCATATTTTTGATTTCTTGCTCGCGCAGCATTTTGACTGCGGCGTCGGCTAAATCACGAATAATCGACTCAACATCACGGCCGACATAGCCCACTTCGGTGAACTTAGTGGCTTCAACTTTAAGAAAGGGTGCGTTGACCAGCTTGGCTAAACGGCGGGCAATTTCAGTTTTACCCACACCGGTTGGACCAATCATTAAAATATTTTTGGGTGTGACTTCATTGCGCAGGTCCATGGGTAACTGCATGCGTCTCCAGCGGTTACGCAGCGCAATGGCTACGGCACGTTTGGCGTCATCTTGGCCAACAATATGGCGGTTGAGTTCATGCACAATCTCACGGGGTGTCATCGACATAATGGTCTCCGAGGCGCGCTTAAACAGCGCTATCCTGCTCTTCGATAGTCAAATTTTGGTTGGTGAATACACAAATAGAGCCGGCAATATGTAAGGCTTTTTCAGTGATTTCACGCGCGGATAGATCGCTGTTTTCTAATAACGCCATGGCTGCCGCTTGAGCAAAACCACCGCCAGAACCCATAGCAATTAAGCCATGCTCAGGCTCAACCACATCGCCATTGCCGGTAATAATTAAGGAGGCATCTTTATTCGCCACCGCCAGCATAGCTTCGAGGCGGCTTAATGAACGGTCGGTCCGCCAATCTTTGGCTAACTCAACCGCAGCACGCACTAAATGGCCTTGGTGTTTTTCCAACTGGCCTTCAAAACGCTCAAATAAAGTAAAAGCATCTGCAGTCGCACCAGCAAAACCCGCCAGTACTTCACCGTGATAGAGGCGGCGCACCTTTTTAGCATTACCTTTCATAACGGTGTTGCCAAGGGATACTTGACCGTCACCACCCATAACGACTTTACCGTTGCGACGAACTGAAACAATTGTGGTCAAGGGACTTCTCCACGTTTAAGGGGCATACACCCGGATAATTAAGAGATGGGGATGCAAAGGGCAGGCTTCAAGGGTTACGCAGGAAAAAGTCTGAATTAAGCATACTTGTGCCCCAAGCTATTGCTAGGTTTTGAGAGTTAACTAAGAGTATTCGCAGACACACTGAAGTCATTACAAGTGCTACTAGAAAAATCTACCAAGCAATCTAAGCGGTCAACAAGCACTGCGCTGTGTCTGTGGCAAGCGTAGCCATGGATGGCGTAGCGCCCGAATTGAGCCAGGACGGCTCATTGAGGGAAAAACAGATACAGCGCAGTGCGCCATACACAAAATGATCTATGCATCAGACACACTACAGGCCAAACGCAACCAGCAGATCATCAAGCAAGGTAGCCCGCAGATCTCGCCATCCAGTATGCGAAATCTGCAGAACTTTAACTGTTAGCCACTTTTGCGCTGCTGTAACAGCAAATTATTAAAACCGCTGCTAGACAGCTGTTTTTGTGCTTTGGCGAGCTGCTCACGACTGACAAATGGACCCACCATTACGCGATACCAAGTCTTATCACCGATTTGCCCCGACTCAATACGCACATCCTGACCGGTCAACAATAATTGCGCCCGTACAGATTCAGCCTTAGCCCGCTCTGGGAACGAGCCGGCTTGCAGATAGAACTTAATGTTCTCTTCTTTCTTCACCGCAGGCGCTGGCGGTGGTGTTTTACCTTCCAAAATCGCTTGTGCGCGTGCTGCGTCAGCTTTTTTAGCCGCCTCAACTTCCACCTTGGTGGGTGGCGGTGGTGGTGGTGGTGTTTTTTCCGGTAACGCTTCAGCCGGCACAATCACTTCTGACTCAGATAGCAGCGTATAAAACTCAAACTTCGGCTTATTGGCAGAAGGTGCGGGTGCTGTAGCTTGGGGTGCAGGTTTTTTAGTATCTGCTGTCGATTTATCACGTTGAATCGCGTCGTTACCCGGTTCTAACTTAAACAGCGACATGACAAACACACCCACAATTAAACCGGTAATCACCCAAACCAATGGGTGAGTCGGCTTCTTGGCTGCAGCACTGGTTGAGGCACGACTTGCCCCTCTTTTTGGTGCGGTTTTCTTCCTTGCCGCCATTTACATACGCTCCAGTGTTTTCAAGCCTAATAAACCAAGGCCTTGTTGCATGGTTCGACCGGTCAATGCTGCTAAACGCAAGCGGCTATTGCGTGTCGTTTCATCGTCGGCAGATAGAATCGGGCAGTGCTCATAAAAGCTGGAGAACTGGCCGGCCAACTCATACAAATAGGTACACAGAATATGCGGCGTACCTTTTTCCGCAATGTTGTACAGCACTTCGGCAAAACGCTGCAAAGTGGCGGCTAGAGTTTGTTCGGCTTCGCTGGCTAAAATAATTTGGCCAGGTAATACGCCATTCATCTCTAGATCAGTGCGACGGAACACACTGGCGACACGGGTGTAGGCATACAGCAAGTACGGCGCGGTATTGCCTTCAAAGCTGAGCATTTGCTCAAAGTTAAAGCTGTAGTCGCTGCTGCGATGCTTGCTCAGGTCAGCGTATTTCACTGCACCAATACCCACCGCTTGGGCGATGCTTTTCAGCTCGTCTTCGGCCAGTTCTGGGTTTTTCTCTTTGACTAAGGCGTAAGCACGTTCTTCGGCTTCGTTGAGTAAATCAACTAATTTGACGGTACCGCCATCACGGGTTTTAAACGGACGGCCATCGGCACCATTCATGGTGCCAAAACCCATATGCTCAAGCTGCATCTCTGGGTGGACAAACTCAGCGCGACGCGCCACGGCAAAGACCATTTGGAAGTGTAGGGCTTGGCGCTGATCCACAAAGTACAGGGCACGGTCAGCTTTCAGCTCTTGGCTGCGGTAGCGCATCGCAGCTAAGTCAGTGGTGGAGTACAAATAACCGCCATCGGCTTTTTGCACAATGACGGGCAACGGATTGTCTTCAGCGTTTTTGAACTGCTCTAAGAACACACACTGCGCGCCGTTACTTTCAGTCAGTAAACCTTTATCACGCAGGCTTTCAACAATATTGGCCAGTTCAGAGTTGTATGAACTCTCTCCACGCACATCGGCCATGCTCAGCTTGACACCAAGACGGTCGTACAGCTCTTGGCAGTGACTCAGAGAGACGTTATTAAACTGCTGCCACATACGTAAGCATTCAGGGTCGCCGGCTTGCAGTTTTACCACTAAGCCGCGCGCACGTTCAGCAAACTCAGGGGACTCGTCAAAACGCTGCTTGGAGGCGCGATAAAATTCTTCGAGGTCTGAGAGTTGGGTTTCTTGCGCGCTGGGGTTTTCTTGCAAATAAGCCAGCAGCATACCGAACTGCGTACCCCAATCGCCAACGTGGTTCTGACGAATCACCTCGTGGCCTAAAAACTCTAGGGTACGCGCTACCGCATCACCAATAATGGTCGAGCGCAAATGACCGACGTGCATTTCTTTGGCTAAGTTGGGTGAAGATAAATCCACCACCACGCGCTGGGTCGGTTGTTGCATCGCCACGCCAAGCTGCGGGTCAGCCAAGGCTGCATCTAAACGCTGGGCTAAGGCGGCGTGATTTTGGAAAAAGTTTAGAAAGCCAGGGCCAGCAATCACTACCTCGCTGACTTGCGCGTCTTGCGGCATGGCCTTAATCAGTAATTCGGCTAAATCGCGCGGCTTCATTTTTGCTGGTTTGGCCAGCATCATGGCGATATTACTGGCGAAATCACCGTGGGTTTTATCCCGTGTGTTCTCAACTTGAATATTGACCGTAAGCTCGTCTGGAAGGATGCCTTCGTTGCTCAGTTGATTGACGGCGTGCTGAATCAGGGTGCGAATACTGTCTTTCATAATTTCTCTTAACGAAGGCGAAGGGCGAATGGGTGCTGAATAAATCGTCTATTATCGACGCCTGCGGCAATTGCTTCAAGCGCCAAACGGCATCTATCTACTTTAAAACAGATCAATGGGGTCGACATCCATCGACCAACGGCTCTGACGGGCGCTGGGTAGGCTTTCTAAATTATTGCACAGCGGCGTCAGTAAACGGTGCAAGGGCGCGCGACTGTTGGCTTGAATTAACAGCTGCGCCCGATAACGCCCCGCGCGGCGCTCCATAGGTGAAGCAATTGGACCGAGCAGTTCCACGCCTTCAATCTTCAGTTGCTCGAGTAATTGCTCGGCAATACTGTAGGCGTCTTCTAAAAAGGCATCGGCCAACTCGGGCTTTAGTGCATCGGCGCGTAGCAAGGCTAAATGACTAAAAGGTGGTAAAGCTGTGGCGCGGCGCTCACTCAGCGCTTGTTCGGCAAAGGCGAAATACCCTTGCTCACTCAGTTGTACTAATAAAGGATGATCAGCCAGCGCGCTTTGAATAATCACGCGGCCAAAGTCGCTGGCCCGTCCAGCACGGCCGGCGACTTGTACAATTAACTGTGCCATTTTTTCACTGGCGCGAAAGTCGGCGGAGAATAAACCGCCGTCGGCATTTAAAATTGCCACCAAAGTCACCCGTGGAAAGTGGTGACCTTTAGCCAGCATCTGCGTGCCAATCATAATGCACGGCTCGCCGCTGCCAATTTGCGTGAGCAGGGCATCCATCGAGCCTTTGCGCGAGGTGCTATCGCGGTCAATGCGCAGCACTGGCGTATCGGGAAACAGAATTTGTAAGCGTTCTTCTGCGCGCTCAGTGCCGGCACCAATTGGGCGTAAATCCACTTTGTTGCAACTGGGGCAGTTATGCGGGCGTGCTTCGCTATGCCCACAATGGTGGCAGCGCAATTCGTTAGAACGCTGATGCAGCGTCAGGCGCGCATCGCATTCTGAGCACTGACTCATCCAGCCGCAGTCATTGCACATTAACACCGGAGAAAAACCACGACGGTTGAGAAAGACTAAAACTTGCTGTCCGGCTTCCAAGGTTTTGCGTATCTCTTTTTGCAGCGGTGCGCTAATGCCTGAGTCGAGCGGCAAGCTGCGCACATCTAAACGGATAAACTTGGGCTGACTGGCACCGCCGGCACGTTTAGTTAAACGCAGCAAAGCAAAGCGTCCGCTGTGTGCGTTATGCAAACTTTCTAAACAAGGCGTGGCGGAGCCCAAAACAATCGGCACATTAGCGGAACGGGCGCGCACCAGCGCGAGGTCACGGGCATGGTAGCGCAGGCCTTCTTGCTGCTTATAAGAGGCATCATGCTCCTCATCAATGATGATCAGGCCCAGATTTTTCAGCGGAGTAAACAGCGCTGAGCGCGTACCAATAATAATATCCGCATGCCCCGAGCGTGCTGCCAGCCAAGCTTCTAAACGCTCGCGGTCATTAACGTTAGAGTGCAGCAGTGCAATGCGCGCATTAAAACGTTTGGTAAAACGCTCTAGAGTTTGTGGGCCCAGATTGATTTCGGGAATCAGCACCAGCACTTGTTTTCCCGCTGCTAATGCCTCACGAATCAGTTGCAAATAGACTTCAGTTTTACCACTGCCGGTCACCCCTGCTAATAAGTAGGCTTTAAACTCTTGGTTATTGGCATGAATGGCATTAAAGGCGGCCTGCTGTTCTTCGTTGAGCGGTAATTCAGGCTGCGCCAGGCTGGGCGTTTTATGCGGTAAATCTTGCAGTTGGCGCACCTGCTGGGTGGCGAAACCTTTTTTCAGCAAGGCGCTGGCGCTGTCTTTACTGATAGCGAACTGCTCAAGACGTTCATGCGCAATACCCTGTGTATGCTGGGCTAAGACTTTGAGTGCGTCGCGTTGGCGTGGGGCGCGCGTCAGTAGCGGATCTTCGAGATTCAGCGGCAGCTTTGCCAGCCAGATTTTTTGCTGACGGGCCTCGGCGGGCTCGCCTTGGCGTAATAGAGTCGGCAGTGCCCAGCTAAAGGTATCGCCCAAGCTGTGTTGGTAATACTGCGCGGTCCACAGGCACAAGCGCATAATGCTCGCCGGCAATAAAGGCTGCTCGTCTAATAACTCCAGCGCATCTTTGATTTTATCTGCCGGCACATGGGTGCTGCTGGCGGTTTCCACCAAAATACCCACCATCTCACGCCGACCAAAAGGCACGCGCACGCGCACCCCAGGCTGCCATGCCGCCACAGCCACTTGTGTGGGGGCGCGGTAATCAAACAGCCGGCGCAATGGTGATGGTAAAGCAATGCGTAAGTAGAGTTCAGACACGCCCATATCCCTAGTATTTATCGCGTTAGCTTAGCGTATTAGGGGTGAAGTTGCTTGCTGTAAACCTCGCCTCAGGATGAATCTGGTTGGCGTCGGTGGGGCTTGCGTGGTATGAATAAAAGCACAATGTGCATGAAGCAGGAGAGCAGTATGGGCAAAAGAGTAGCGATTATTTTATCGGGCTGTGGTGTGTTTGATGGAGCGGAAATTAACGAGACGGTACTGACCGCTTTACGCTTGGATCAATTGGGTGCCTATGTTGAGTTTTTTGCCCCAGATATCAATCAACATCATGTACTCAATCACCTCAGCGGTGAAGAAATGCCTGAGCAGCGTAATGTATTGGTGGAGTCAGCGCGTATCAGCCGTGGCCAAAGCCGCGATGTACGCGAGTTGAGAGCGGCAGACTTTGACGCAGTGATTTTACCCGGTGGTTTTGGGGTGGCAAAAAACCTATCTGATTTTGCTTTTAAAGGCGCAGATTGCACGCTCGAGGCAGGCACTTTAGCGGCCATTATGCAGTTTAAAGATGCGAAAAAACCTGTGGGCTTAATGTGCATTTCGCCGGTTTTATCCGCCAAGATTTTCGGTGCTGGCGTACAGTGCACCATAGGTAGCGATGAAAGTACCGCCGCAGCCATGACGCAAATGGGCGCTGCGCATCAAACGACCGAGGTGGATGGCATTGTCGTCGATGAAGCCAATCGATTAGTCACCACACCGGCTTATATGCTGGCGCAATCAATCAGTGAAGCGGCTAAGGGTATCAATAAGCTGGTGGAGCAAGTGCTGAAAATGGCTTAAAGCGCTAGGGTAATGTGCTTGTGGTACTGCTGTCAGGCGAGCAAGCACATTACATGTTATTCAGCGGGCTGATTGCTCGGCAGTTTAGCGAGGCGGGTTAAAATACGATCCAACGCATTGGAGAAGGCTTGTTTATCACGCTCATCATAAGCACGCTGCCCACCTGACATCTGGCCTTGGTCTCGTAAATCGGTAAACAAGTTACGCATGGCCAAACGGTCACCCATATTACGCTCAGTAAACTCATTACCGCGCGGATCCAGCGCTACCGCTTGTTTATTAATAATGCGGTCGGCCAGTGGAATATCACTGCAAATCACCAGTTCATCGGCAGCGACGTTATCGGCAATATAATCATCCGCAGCATCCGGGCCACTGGGTACGACAATGAGTTGTACACAGGCAAAATTAGGCCGCGGCTGTGCTTGGCCCGCGACTAAAATCACTGAAAAATTACGTTTTAAAGCAAACTTGATCACTTGGTCACGGGCTAAGCGAGGGCAGGCATCGGCATCAATCCAGACGCGCATAGCAGTACTCCAGAATAAAACTGCAGCGGGTGTTAAGCGCTGCAGTAGAGTGTCGACGGATGGTGTTATGTTTCGGTTTGATCGTGCTGTGTAGGCTCAATGGTCTTGCGCTTTTTGGCGGTACGCATTTTGATATTGAGTGCTTCCACACCCAGCGAAAATGCCATAGCAAAGTAAATATAGCCCTTAGGCACATGCACGCCAAAAGCCTCAGCGATGAGTAAGGTACCCACGACAATCAAGAAGGATAAAGCTAAAACCTTTAATGAAGGATGCTTATCAATAAAGGCGCTGATGGTGCCAGCTGCCAACATCATGACGACCACTGAAATCATAATGGCGGCGATCATCACCGGCACATGTTGCACTAAGCCGACTGCGGTAATCACGGAATCCAGCGAGAAAATAATATCAATGACGGCGATTTGTAGAATCACCCCCATAAAACCGGCTTTAACGCCCGAACCGTGCTGGGCTTCTTCTTCGCCTTCGACGCTGTGCCAAATTTCCACGGTGCTTTTAAACAGTAGAAATAAACCACCAAAGAATAAGATTAAGTCCCGTCCCGATACGCCATGCTCAAATACCACAAAGAGTTCTGCAGTCAGGCGCATGACCCAGGTAATCGACAGCAGTAAGAGGATGCGCGTACCCATCGCTAGCGCCAAGCCAAAGAAGCGACCTTTAGCTTGCTGATGCACGGGTAAGCGCCCCACCAGAATCGAAATAAAAATAATATTATCGATGCCCAGCACAATTTCTAAGGCAGTGAGGGTGAAAAACGCAATCCAGATTTCCGGATTTGACAGCCATTCCATAGGTGTTATTTCTCAAGAGGTTGAGGAAGTTCTGGCCCACGCCAGCGTCGGATCACTTTTTGAAAGAACAAGCTGTTAGGGATCTGTAGCAGCGCACCTTCATGACCTTCGGTTAAATCTTCTAGAGTGGTATAGAAAATATTAATAGTCACCACGCG